>JBGTMM010000279.1:0-8715 GCA_041743635.1 Bythopirellula sp. | reverse complement strand
TCGGCTTCGACATGGGGGGCACCAGCACCGACGTTTCGCGGTTCGATGGCAGCTACGAATATGAATTTGAAACCCGCAAAGCCGGCGTGAGGCTCGTTACCCCGATGCTCGCCATCAGCACGGTTGCCGCGGGGGGCGGTTCGATCTGCAAGTTCGACGGCACGAAACTCACCGTCGGCCCCGAGAGCGCCGGCGCAAATCCCGGCCCCGCCTGCTACGGCCGTGGCGGACCGCTCACTGTCACCGATGTCAATTTTTTCCTCGGCCGCATCGTCGCGGAGAGGTTTCCTTTTCACCTGAACCACCCGGCGGTTGAAAGGCAACTTGCTGAGCTTGCGAGCCGAGTACAAAAAATAACGGGCGAAAAGCTCTCGCTCTCCGATCTCGCCGAGGGATTGCTGGCGATTGCCAATTCGAATATGGTCCGCGCGATTCGTGGCGTTTCGATTGCCAAGGGAGCCGACCCTGCCAACTATGTGCTGGTCTCCTTTGGCGGGGCTGCGGCGCAACACGCCTGTGCCGTCGCGCGTGACTTGGGCATGAAGCAAATTCTCAACCATCCCGACGCCGGAATCCTTAGCGCTTACGGCATCGGTCAAGCCGATGTCACTCGCCATGCCGCGCAGGGCCGGTCGCAACTCATCGACGAATCCGATTTCAATGAAATTGCAACGATATTCAGCGAATTGGAAGAAACTCCTCTTGCTGAACTTTTGGCCGAGGGCATTGCTCGAGAAAAAACCTCGATTCATCGTTCTCTCGATCTGCGTTACAAAGGCACCGATGTGCCACTGAACGTGCGATTTCAATCGAAACCAGAAACTTTGGCCAAGTTTGAGCAGCTTCACCAGCAACAATTCGGCTACGTTCCTCAAAACACTCCCCTTGAGCTCGTTGCCCTCCGCATCGAAGCCGTCGGCGAAACTGCCGAGCCACTTCCACCGACAACTCGTTGTCCCCCAAAAAAAATCCATCCAAAATCCCACGCTGCTTGCCGGCTTAGCGGCCAAGATCTCCAAGTTCCCCGCTTCGACCGGGCCGACCTCACATCCGGTTCGACCTTCGTTGGCCCTGCACTCGTCTCCGATGCTCACTCGACGATTGTCATCGAACCCGGCTGGCAAGGCGAAATTCTCTCCGGAGGGGAACTCTTGCTCACCGATACCACCTCAATCTCGCAAAAACAACTCACCGCCTCTGACGCGGTGCTGCTCGAAATCTTCAATCATCTCTTTGCGGGCATCGCTGAGCAGATGGGTCACGTCCTCCGCCGCACCGCGCTGAGCGTGAACGTGAAAGAGCGCCTCGACTACAGTTGCGCAATCTTCACCGCTACCGGCGAACTTGTGGCCAATGCCCCGCATGTCCCCGTTCATTTGGGAGCGATGGGTGCCACGGTCCGCGCGGTGCTTGCCGAGAATCCCATGCTCGCGCCCGGAGACGTGTATGTGTCGAACGATCCCTATCAAGGAGGTTCGCATCTCCCCGACATTACCGTCGTGACACCGGTCCACGATCCGACAACTCAAGAATTGCTGTTCTTCACCGCCTGCCGCGCCCATCACGCGGAAATCGGCGGTGTACGGCCTGGCTCGATGCCTCCCAGTTCGCGCGTGCTGGGCGAGGAAGGGGTGCTGATCTCCAACTTCGCACTTATTCGCAAGGGAGTATCGCGCGAAAACGAATTGCGTGAGTTGTTGTTGCAGGCCCCCTACCCTACTCGCCGCGTGGAGGAAAATCTCGCCGACTTGCGGGCCCAGGTTGCCGCAAACCAACAAGGTGCCCGCGATTGGCTCGCGCTGGTGGAACGCTATTCGCTCAGCGCGGTGCAAGAAAAAATGCGAGACATCCAAGTCGCCGCCACGACCAAAGTTCGTCAGGCCCTCGCGAAGTTTGAGATGCAAACGCGGTCTTTCACTGATTATTTAGAATCTGCCGACGGTACGAGCATTCCCATCACCGTGAAGTTCGCTTTTCATCCCACCCCCACCAGCCCTGCCGCGACCATCGACTTCACCGGCAGCGGCCAGGTCGTGGACGGAAATCTCAACGCCAACCCAGCGATTGTCTCGGCGGCCGTGATGTATGTGCTACGGCTTCTTGTGGAAGAAGATTTACCCCTTAATGAAGGGGCGCTGCGCGCTGTGGAAATTATTCTGCCGCCAGGGCTCTTGAATCCGCCTCCAGGGGCAACCCCCGCGGAAAGTCCAGCCGTGGCCGCCGGCAATGTGGAAACGTCCCAGCGCGTGGTCGATGTGCTCTTGGGGGCGCTCGGTATCGCCGCCGCAAGCCAAGGAACCATGAACAATCTCCTCTTCGGCAACGACGAGTTCGGCTACTACGAAACCGTCTGCGGCGGATCAGGGGCCACCCCAGCCGGTCCCGGGGCGAGCGCCGTGCAGGTTCATATGACTAACACCCGTTCGACTGACCCTGAGATTCTCGAACGACGCTTGCCGGTCCGCTTGTGGGAATTCAGCATCCGCCGCGGCTCCGGCGGCAAAGGAAAGCACCAGGGCGGCGACGGCATCACACGCCGACTCGAATTCCTCGCACCATTGGAACTCTCGCTCATCACCCAGCGCCGCGGCCCCCATCCCCCCTACGGCATGAAGGGCGGCGAGCCCGGACAATTGGGCAGAAATCGACTCCAGCATGCCGATGGCAGAAAAATTGAACTCTCCGGCATCTGTGAGCTCTCCGTCAAGTCGGGAGATGTGTTGACCATTGAAACGCCAGGCGGAGGTGGATTTGGTGTTCCCTAGCGGAATTTCAGATCATTAACCTACTCGCTTCAATCAGCGTGTATCAGCGTTCATCAGCGGTTTCTTTTTGACCTCTGTACAGGACTTGCTCAGGTTTTCTCGAAATCCGATAATAATACATCGCGACAACGCGGCCCATTTTGCAAAGTTTAACCCATTTTAGCACCTCTTTTTCCATGTAAGGGACGACCATGCCGCGTAACAAAACTTACGACGACGCCTCGGCCGCTATCGGTGATACCCCCATGATCCGCATCAACCGTTTGGTGCCCAAAGGTCATGCCACGGTGTTCGCCAAGTGCGAATTTTTTCAACCGCTCAACAGCGTCAAGGACCGCATTGGGGCCGCGATGATCGAAGCTGGCGAGAAGGCCGGCAAAATCAACAAAGACACCCTCATTGTTGAGCCCACGAGCGGCAACACGGGAATCGCGCTGGCGTTTGTTTGTGCCGCGAAGGGTTACAAGCTCACGCTCACGATGCCTGAATCGATGTCGGTGGAACGTCGCGCCCTATTGCGGGCACTCGGCGCGGAAATCGTCCTCACGCCAGCTTCGGGTGGCATGAAAGCCGCGATTGAAAAGGCGGGCGAGATTGTCGCGAGCACCAAGAACGCCTACTTACCACAGCAGTTTGAAAATCCTGCTAACCCCGCTATTCACGAAAAAACCACCGGTCCCGAGATTTGGGAAGACTCGGGTCACAACATCGACGCGATCGTCGTCGGCGTTGGCACCGGCGGGACGCTCACCGGCGTGGCCCGTTACATCAAGGCGAAGAATCCCAACTTCAAGGCCATTGCCGTGGAACCGGCGGATTCACCCGTCATCGCTGGTGGCTCACCTGGCCCACACAAGATTCAAGGCATCGGCGCCGGTTTTATCCCGAAAAATCTCGACACGACGCTTGTGGATGAAATTATCGCGGTGAGCAACGAGGAAGCGTTTCAATGGGCCCGTCGCTTGGCCCGCGAAGAGGGTATCATGGCCGGCATTTCTAGCGGCGCGAATATGTGCGCCGCCGCCAAACTCGCGGCCCGACCTGAGTACGCCGGCAAACGGATCGTGGCAATCATGCCGAGCCTCGGTGAACGCTATTTATCGACGCCCTTGTTTGAAGGTCTCACGGGCTAATTGCGTTGGCAAGTAACTATCGCTGGCTCCTACTCGTTGTTGGGAGTACGATAGAAGTAGGTATTTCGATTTTAGCTTGAGGAAATAGAGTGGGCCTTCCAATGGTAAATATCATCGTCGATAACGAATTGTTGGCCAAGCTTGGCGATCTACAGTCACCCGCGACCTTGCAAGATGCCTCGGGTCGAGTTTTGGCGTATTTAACTCCCGCAGAGGACCGTTCAATCTACAACGAGCTCGATCCGGGGATCAGCGATGAAGAATTGAACCGTCGGCGCAATGCTGGTGGGGGTAAGCCCCTTGAAGAGTGGCTGAAGGAATTCGAGAACCGATCAAACGGTGCTGACCAATGAGCTTCACGGTGACCTGGCTCGACAGTCCTGCAGCCGAGTTGTTCGAGCTATGGAGCGACCCGAATTTGCGCATCGCAGTTACTGCTGCATGCAGAAAGCTCGATTCTGTCCTTGAACATAGTCCGAACGATGTCGGCGAATCTCGGCCCGGCGATGTGCGGATAATTTTTGAAACGCCGTTGGCTGCCATATACGAAGTTTTCTTAAGCGAGCGTCAAGTCAACATCTTGCGCGTTTGGCACTATCCCAAACGCTAGCGCCTATGTCCATGCTCCCTATAGTGCAGACTGAAGCTTCCCGCCCCCGGTTGCCCGAATGGCTTCGTGTGAACCTGCCCGCAGGTAATGCCCAGTCAACATTTAACAGCACCCAAATGGCCGTCGTTGGTAATCAGCTTCATACGGTCTGCGAGGAAGCGCGCTGCCCAAACATTCACGACTGTTGGGCACATGGCACGGCGACCTTCATGATCGCGGGAAAGGTATGCACTCGCGGCTGCCGGTTCTGCTCGGTCGAAACTCTCAAAGAGCCGCCACCACTCGAAGCGGACGAGCCGCAACGCTTGGCCGACGCGGTGGAGAGGATGGGTCTTGAGCATGTCGTAATTACCGTCGTTAACCGCGATGATCTTCCCGATGGCGGAGCCGATCATTACAAGCGCTGCGTTACGGCGGTCAAGCAGCGACTTCCAGACCCAACCATTGAGCTTTTATGCAGCGACCTGGACGGCAACTGGCAAGCTCTCACACATTTGCTCGCTGACATACCGCTAGCCGTCTTCGCGCATAATGTGGAGTGCGTGCCGCGCATGGATCGCATGGTCCGAGATCCCCGAGCTTCGTTTGCGCAGAGTCTCGAAGTACTGCGTCGAGCCAAACAACTGCGCCCCGACCTCTGGACGAAAAGCAGCATCATGGTCGGCCTAGGCGAAACAAATGACGAAGTGATTCACGCAATGCACCTGCTTCGCGGCGTGGGTGTCGAGCTCCTGACACTAGGCCAATATCTGGCACCAGGCAAACCAGGAACTCGCTTTTTGCCCGTGGATCGCTTTGTCCATCCCGATCAATTCGAAGCCTGGCAGAACGCGGCTTATGAAATGGGATTTCTTGGTGTAGCGGCAGGGCCATTGGTGCGAAGTTCTTATCGCGCTGGGTTGCTCATGCAGGAGGCGGAGCAAGCAGGATGACAAGCGAAAAGTCTTCGCTAATGTCCTCTTCAAACTGTAAAAGGTGTGCATTAAGTGCCGCCAATTCAATACCACAGAATTTTGTTTCCTCGACATTACCGAGAAGCTCTTGAGACCGTGCAAGATGACGCCGCACTCCAACCGGATTGCCTTCGCGAAATTTTACTCCCGCAGCGGCGAGTTTGATCAGTCCTTTAAGGAAATCAGCAATCAGTCCGCGATGCCCCGCCGCGTGCCAAAGCGATTCCCACGCCTCATGAGCTTCCCAATAAAACCTATGATTGAACAAATCGACTGCATGGAGATAGGTCTCACTTTCGCGCCAGCGTTTCGGATCGAGCGGCTCTGGAATTGGCTCGGTGATCCCGTGCATATGCCCGCGCGGATCACTCACCGGATGAGGCGTGCCACTGCCGGGGACATAGCTGTACGGCGGAAACGGTCGCCGCGAGTGACGCGGCCAAACAGCTTCGCTCATGGCAGTGCCGCGGCAGACATCTTGAGTTCCACATGAGCCGAAAGCTGACCGTCCGCTACGCGCAAGTCCCCTTGCAAACCACGAAACCACGTGAGGAAGGAAAGTTTGAAACTCGCTGGAACTTCAGTAAGCAGATTGCGATTTTTCGCGGGGAGTGCCGTCGAGGACCAGACGGACAGACTTTGCTCTGATTCAAACAATTGATACTCTCCATCCAGCGCACAGACAAACGTGGCGTCAAGCAACCGCTGAGCCAAATCGAGACACTCTTCGCGTGGCACTTGAAGGAGATTTGCCAGCGAGTTGGCTAACCGACTCGGTGCCACCGAGGTTTCCCGAACGCGCATGTAGCCAATCGCGCTAATCGTGTCGGCGATCTGCTTATCGGTAAGATCGTCGATTTGGAGCCGCACTTGAGCGGGCCGTTCCGCAGGCTCAAACGCCAGTTGCGGCTGCACCTGCTGAATCACATCGGGTTTGAACGAGATGAGCAGAAACTGCTCGGTTTGCGCCTGCCACATTTGCTCGCCGAGTGGCTGTGGTACAGCTCCCGGGGGGACGGCAGGCCCTTGCAGCAACTGCAGAATTCCCGGCCGTGGCCAAGCACCAATGTAGCCGCGAATCAGTTCGCTACGCTGTGCGCCGGGAACGATTTTGCCCTGGCTGACGGCGAGCGGTGAACGATAATCGCGCAGCCCGGCAAACAGCATGTGCGGTTGATTCTCACCACCGATCAGCGGAACAGGCAAGTCCAGTGAAAGCTCCAAGGAACCCACATTGCCGGCGATTGGCTGCAATTGTTCGTTCACAGGTTCGCCGAGAGAATCGATCAAGAGTCCAAGCTTGGCGGATCCCAGCGGTGCCGCCAACACATCTATGACGAGTGTGCGCAGATCACCTTGTTCTTGCGGAAGTCGTTGAACACCAATTGCGATCGGAGGCAATTGACCCACCTCAACGGAAAAAGATTCAAGGAATCGATCGTAGGCCTGCAACTCGGCCGGTGAATAGCTTTCGATACTCATATCGCCCACGGGAACAAAAAATCCTGGCACGCCGCGTAGCGAATCAATAGGCCCCGCTGCAGTTTCAGTGATCGTGCTGCCATCCGTCCGCAAGCCAAAACCCTCCGGCAAGATGTCGGCTGCCGTAAGTTGCTCGGCCGAGATTGCTTCCACTCCTTCACTTTTTGCCGCGTGGCGTGCTAGCTCGAACAGCAGCGATTGCTGCATGGCCTCGCGCCGACGATGGGATTCGACCCAATATTCAAGCGTACAAAGATTCTGGAAAAACTTTTCCGAGATGAATGCGAAAACGGTGTCTTCACGGTTTATCGGCAGTTGCCGGCGAGCATTGCGAAAACTTGGTAAGCTTGCGAGCGTACCGGTTCCCTGACTTGCTTCAAGAAAACGCTCGGCCAACTTGCGCGAAGTGGTGACCAAATGAAAATCGCCGGTCTGGGCGTAATACGAACGCACGCGGCCGTCGGGAGTAGCAATCAGTGAGACATCCTGCCCCGCGAGCTTTACGGTCGTTTCCGCTGCATCGGGAAAAGTTTGAAGCGATGCACGCCGTTGCCGCATAAAGTCTTGAGTCAACAATTGATTGTTGCGGGCTTGGACCAAAAGCCCAATGGCAGCTCCTTGCTGCATATAGGGATCAAGGCCGATGAAAGCCGCGTCGCTTATAAATTGTGGGCCTAAGATGCGAGAAAGTGCATTTTCCTTCAGCGAAAGTTGTTGCTCGATGCGGGCGGCCGCGAGGCGCTTGATGCCGCGACGAACAATCATATTTTGGAGATCACCATCCCATTTCGCGTTCAAATCGCGAAACCAAAAATAGTTCGTGAAGTTTCCAAAGCGAATGTAAAAACATTCTTCGGGGACATGCGTAGCCAAAGGCTCCACTTCGACTTCATCCAAGCCAGCAGGGTCAATGCTTAATTCTTGCCAAGCCACGGGGGCAGGCAATAGCTGTTCGTCCAGAGATTTGTTATCCCTGTTGAGCAGCATTTCACGGTGCAATTTGAGCTGGGCTGCCTCGCCACCAAAAAGTTCCTCAAGCGGCGTGACCTTCTTAGTCTGAAAACCTAGGAGGCCTGCGCCCACTTGCGGAATCTCGCGGTCCAAGCGGCGAGCAAACATGGCAACCAGAAAGTTTTCCGCGATCGGAGGAAACTGTGGGTCTCTTTGCAGACGGGACCAGCGTTCGGTTGTCTGTTTCCACCATTCATCAAGCAGCCTGCGGTGTCCTTCAGAATTTCGGAGCGGAGTGACTCGTGCCCCCTGTTCCAAGGGAGAGTACACAGACATTTCAAAGGGCTCGTCGCCACGGAAGAGAAAATAGAGTGTCACGCTGCGTGGTGTTTCGATTCCTAGCATTCCCCGTAAAAACTGTCGCGCCGGCTCAACTTTCACCACGGGATAAAGCACTCGGCCATTGGCTTCGAGTGCGGTAAATCGCTCGTCATTGAGGGGCAAGGCAAGCTCGCCGCGGAACACCGGCACCGTGACCTGCCCGACACCAAATGGGTGACCGCTGTATGCTTCGACGTTGCCGTTTGCCACAGTCGTGGGTACCAGACAAGCGAGCAACACGAATGTCCGCACGGACAACTGCTTTGCAATCGGAAATGGCGACCACCCACCTAACCTCCCGCAACCCTCTTTTTCCTGATCTTCCTCAGTCAACGTGCGCATATTATGCTACCGGCATGGCGGACGAGCGACCAGGGGCAGAAATGGTTCCTAGTCGCAAACTCTCGACACACCATCTAATCGTTTGCAGCTTATAGGCA
>JBGTMM010000278.1:0-3400 GCA_041743635.1 Bythopirellula sp. | reverse complement strand
TGATGCGCGGCAAGGGCCGCGGGCCAGATGTTTTCTTAAGGGCGATCATAATGTCGCGGTGCGGGGCACGACTCGACCCCGAATTGTTGTTGTTTCCCGCCCGCCCTTCTGCCAGTTTCTTGGTTGCAACACCTGATCGTGGCCGCAAGGCTTACGGTTAGTTGGAAAGGCATCCCGGTCGTCGGTGATGCCTTTCTTTACCACTGCAAGGCGATACAGTATCAGCGTTCGGGCGGATGTCAAATTGAAACCTGAACCGCCGGAGGCTTGATACTGTTTCATAACGTTGCGGGAAGAAGGGGCAGAAAGTGCGGCAAAGGGGTCGCAAATGAGCAACCCTCCGATTGATGAGAGGGACAAACCCAGAGGAGGGCTGTTTCAGTGTGTCGCTTGTTGTTGGTCACCTAAATAATATCAATCGCCGCCGGGGTTGTGCAGTCGAGGGCAATGTGGCTGAGATACCCCATGCCCAGCACGGCCAGGAGTCGGCAGGCTGGCGCTGAGTAATTGTCGGTATGCTTGCCCGACATCGCATGGGCAACCAAGGCCGCCGCTGTGAGGCTGTGGAAGAATTGGCGGTGGCGTGGACTATTGGCTGGCTCAAGAATATCCGGCAACAATGCAGCAGCACCTGCGGCCAACGAGCACGCAAACAGTTCGCCCCAGTCGAACGGTTTCGATGGGTCATCAATTCCTTCAAGCCATTGGATTGCGCCGTTCACCACTGCGCCCACCGCCAGACCTGCGATCAAATGTTCTTTAGCGTTCGGCATAACTTAGTTCTCGTCGGGCTAATTCTTTTCCGACTGCGGGCAGATTCGCAGAGATGCTGCGAGCGCGAAGGGGCAAAGATTGGGGACAATTCGCGCACCAATTTTCACTGCTCGATGGAGTGCAAACTGATTATTCTCCCGGGCATGACAGCGAGCCTCCGCAGAGACCTGGACAAATTGTCGCGCCTCGCCTTCCGGCGAACCGAGAAGGCGCGGGAAGTCGTTCGCGAGTTTCACTCAGTCAAGAAGCAGATTCGGAATCACGCCGACTACGCCGAGGTCGCATGCCTCTACCAGTGGTTGTTCGTTCCATTGACGCTCTGGCCCGTGGATGTCGCCGGGCTGATGATGCACGTTCTGCGGAAAATGGTTTCGGGAGCGAAGCCGGACGCCAAAGCAAAACTTCTTCTAACTCTGTTGGGAACTTTGCCAGACGACGCTGTTCAGAGCGTGGCTGCGGCTCATGAGCATTTGGTCCAGCAAGGCAATTACGAGTCGCTGATAAAATCGCAGCCGAAGTTCGAGGAAATGGAACAACAACTTCACCGCGACACCGGTTTCAACCGCGCGTGGAATGAAATCAAGGAACACTTTCCTGTGGACCAATACCGGAATCCGAAGGGAGTCGTTCGACGACGGATGGTTCAAGAAAGGAATTTTCGATCCGCGTGGGATTTCCGATGGACGGCAAAGAAGGACCGATTTCAAAACGTCTTCGATGCTTTTTGCCACAAGTGGAATCTGTATGGGATGGAAGGCGACCGACCGCTTCTCTTGAAGCTGACCGTCAACCTGACGCCGTTCGGCACAATGATTCTGATTCCCGGTTACTGGAGTTTTGACCCGAAACGCGACTTGAATTGGAAAGCGATTACGGCACTGCATCGTGCGCGTGGAATCCAGCGGCAAGGTCCAAAACTCAGCCTAAATCGGATGGCGAACCGCGATGATGCAATCGCCGCCAAGCGACTCTGGCGAGAAGCAAAGTTGCAGGGGTTTCGTGGGCGACCACGAGTCGAGTGGGTGCTGGCGAAACTCCATCTTGATTGTGGCAATGACGAAAGCAAACTCAAACGCCTGCTCAGAATGCGGTGAATGCGACCGGTCTCGGACCGTGCGCGCAGTTGTTCAGAACATTCGCCTCCATCGCGAGAACCACTTCGCAGTAGTCCCGTCTGATTCCAATGGCGGCAACGTCACCCGCCGATAGCCGCGCTCACAATGAACCAGCACGCACTCGTGGTCGCGAAGGTTGCGGAGCTTGTGCGGTTTGATTTTATGCTCCTCGGTTTCGGAGTAGTTCGTGTTGCTCTTCCCGGCACTGTAGCCCCATGACCGTTTCACGATCTTCTTCTTTCCGAGGAAGTCGGCGGCTTGGAGAGCATCGGCTTCGTCTGCTGCGCGGAAGATGAGACGGTTGCGAAGATTCAGTGTCAGCACTTTCGCTTTGTCGTTGCCCAAGGGCGGAATAAGCGAGGTTGTGCTTTGCGCGGCGGCAACCACCGTCGCGCCTGCCTCGCGAATCACGTCAACACAGTTGTAGTCGCTCGTGCCGTCCTCGCTTGCGGTCATGAATCGCTGTGCTTCGTCGGCCCACAGAATCAACACGTTGTCTTTCGCGCGGTCCGCCTTGGACTTGTCGAAACGACGAAGGGCGTGGTTGTAGTACAGCAGCTTCAGGAAGGTGTTCACGTACCGGCGCTCGGTCTGAAATTTTTGGGGCATCGTCGTCAGAATGATTTTGCCCTGGTCAATCGTGCTGAAGTTGAACGTGCTCTCACCGGTGCAAAACACCTCCGCCACTTCGGGCGTGAGGAAGTATTGCAGGTAGTTGGCGATGGTTTCCCGCACGCCGCCAAGTTGTTCGTCGGGCTGGGTGAGGAAGCGATTCGCGAAGTGCGCGTAAACGGCCTCACGACGCGGAGTTTCGAGTAGTTCCTGAAGGTTCTCCATTTCTTCTTCGAGCAACTCCCTGTCGGACAGCATCACGAACGCCCCTTGGAGCGTGACCGGGCGATTCAACTCAAAGAGCATTTCGAGCGCGTGGGCGATGTGCGTCTGCGCCTGGCTTTTGAAGAAGCCCTTGTCGCCGCCTTGCCCGAGACTGGTCGCGGTATCCACGACGAATTTGGCGTAGGTGCTGAAGGGGATGCTGCGGTCGCCGGTCAGGTTGTATCGGTGGGGTGGCATCCACTGCGAGTCCGTCTCGTCGCCCTGAATTTGGAGATGAATCAGGTCGTGCTCGCGACCGTAGTGCCGGGCCATTGCGGCGAGCGTTTCCCAATAGACGCCTTTTTCGTCAATACACAGGCCGCCCCACGTCGGTTCGTTTCGGAAAACTTGATGCGCGAGCTGGTTGATGCCGGAACTCGTCTTGCCAGAGCCGGTGTCTCCGGTGATGAGCCAGCCACGACAGAACTGATTACGCTTCCACGTCAATCCGCCAAGACGAACAACAAACCCTCCCTTTCGCGGAGCAAACAAGAGCCATGCGGCCAGGAGTGCAAACACAATTCCGCCGATGAGCAGGACGTATTTGGGATTCCTCAGAAGCAATTCCAAGTCTGGCGGAAATGCGATCGGGCTGAACGGCATGAAATCGAGCTTCATGGCCACGTCCTCCCAAT
>JBGTMM010000277.1:0-4564 GCA_041743635.1 Bythopirellula sp. | reverse complement strand
CAGCGCCTGAGTTGGAACCGCTGCCGCTGCCCGAAGTGCCCGCCGCGCCGCAAGAAGCTATTGATCGCATCATCGCCGCCGGCGGGAAGGTGATGAATCTTTATGCCGACAGCAATTTGTTGGAAGTCACTTTCCTGCTCGCGCCGCAGCCGCCCACGGACGACACGTTGAAATTGCTCGTTGATGTTGCTCCTCAAGTAGTCATGCTCAACCTCAAAAAAGCCCAGGCAACCGATGACGCTTGGAGTGTTCTCGGCGAGTTGCGGAACCTCATGGTTTTGAACGTTCAAGATTCCTCCTTCTCGGATGCGGCGGCCAAAAATCTTGCCGGCCTCGAACGTTTGGAATCGCTCAATCTTTACGGCACCCAAGTGACCGACGCGGCATTGGAGGCCTTGCACGGGCTTAAACGCTTGCGAAAGCTGTATTTGTGGAAAACACAAGTAACCTACGACGCCGTGGTGACGCTTGAAAAAGAGACGCCCGGCTTGGAATGGAACCTGGGTTGGGACCATCCGGAGGTCGCTCGCCAGCGGCTGGTGACCCAGCAGGTCGAATTTACGGAGTTGTTGAAGCGGGCCGAAGCGGAGGCCAATCGGTTGAAAGCCGACCTAAAAGTCGCCGAGGAAGCCCATATCGCGGCCGGGAAGCGACTTAAGGGTGTGGAAGACAAGCTGTCAAAACTGACCGCCGAACAAGCAGCAGTGTCCCCAGCAACCGGCGAGAAGTCGGAATGATTTCCACCTCGGATTTTGCTTTTCGCACAACTCATATGGCCTTAAGTCTTTTATTAACAAATGCTTACGAATCGTTTGTTTGTCGGATCTTGTGTAATTGCCTTGCCGATTTGGACTAGGATTTCAGTCGTTTTGCGACTATTTTAGAAATGCTTCGCTTGGCACTTCGCTAGCTAGGTGATGTATGCCGGCTATGGGAATTGGAGAACCGCCCGGAACGCGATTTGCTTTGCGGGGTTTATTCCGACGATGATACCTTGAGCGGGTTGGATTTAAGGATTTGCGATTGATTACGGCGGTTAGCTCCCTCACAGTCCTCGACCATTCAATGGTATCTTGCTGGACTGATTATCTAGCTGACTAGCGCGCTGCAAAGAAGGAACACCCGAAGGGTAGAGCATTGATGAAACGTTCGTTATTTATTCTCTTGCTGACGTTTCTCATCACGCCTTTTGTTTTCTACGGCGCTTTTCGTGCCGTCACTGGCAGTAAGAACAACGTGGCCGACTGGCTGCCCGCCAGTTACGAAGAAACCAAGCAACTCGGTTGGTTCCGCGAGCACTTTGTCGCCGATCAGTTCATCATCATTAGCTGGGAAGGCTGCGAACTTGGCGACAAGAACCAAGAGACCGAGCAAGACGATCCACGAATCGCCAAGCTAGCCGAGGCCCTCAAAGAGTCCACGCTCGAGCTCGCCGATGGGACAACGATCGATTGTTTTAAGGATGTGACCACCGCACGCGAAGTACTCAACGAGTTGACGTCTCCTCCCACGGACCTCAAGTACGCCGAAGCCGTAAAGCGACTGCAAGGATCATTGATTGGCCCCGATGGAGAGCAAACTTGCTTGATCGCCATACTCACGGACGAGGCTAACAACCACTTGCGTAAAATCCTCGGTCGACCCATTGAACGCATTCTGACCTTGAGAAAAAAGATCACGACGCCACTCTTTCTCGCGCTGGCCGAGGCGGGCATCACCAAAGAAGAGGTCCGCTTAGGTGGCCCCCCCATCGACAATGTTTCCATCGACGAAGAAGGGGAACGGACCCTGCTGCGATTGGCCCTTCTCTCGGGCGCTTTCGGGTTGGGCCTCACTTGGTGGTCGCTGCACAGCATTCGGATGACGTTTGTCGTCTTTGGCTGCGGGCTGCTGTGTGCGGTGATGTCGTTGGCCACCGTCTGGCTGGCAGGCTCGACGATGGACGCGATTCTGATGTCGATGCCGGCTCTCATCTACGTGCTGTCCGTCTCGGGAGCGATTCACGTTCTCAATTATTATCGTGAAACAATCGTCGATCACGGCTTCGAGGGGGCCGTAAAGCGTGCGAGAAATCACGCCTTCAAGCCTGCGATTCTTTGCTCGGTCACCACGGGCATCGGTTTGGCTTCGTTGGGACTGAGCGACATTATTCCGATTGGAAAATTCGGTATCTTTTCGGCGATCAGCATGTTTTCGATGTTGATCGTCCTGTTTGTCGTGCTGCCGGCGATTATGCAGTTGTGGCCTTGGTATCCTGCGGAAATCTTTTCTAAAAAGACGAAGATTGCCGAGGAAAAGAAACAAAAAAAGCTGGCCCCCGCGAACCGCAAAGTGACTTGGCGCGCCTGGGCGCTCGCCACTCAACGCCACCACCTCAAGGTGATGTTTGGTTGTTTCGCCGTCATTGTGGTGCTCTGTCTGGGGCTGCCAAGAGTGACGACCACCATCGACCTGTTAAAGCTGTTCAGCAACGACGCACGGATCCTGCAAGATTATCGTTGGTTTGAAGAAAATTTGGGACGCTTGGTTCCCATGGAATTGGTGGTCAGGTTTCCGCCTTCCGCTAGGCAGGAAGAATTGCCTCCCGATTCTCCGCCCGGTCAAAAACTCAGGACTTTGTCTTTTCTGGAACGGCTGGAAACGGTCGGTCGCTTACAGGCGGCCATTCAAAAACGACTTGGCGCGGAGGGCGAGGACCTGGTGGGGGCCACGATGTCGGCCGTCACGTTTGCCCCTGAATTGGGAGAGGGAGCAAATGATTTCGTGAACAACACAATTCGCTACGTGGTAAGCGAAGAAATGGCAGAGCATCGCGCGCAGCTCGAGCGCTCGGGTTATCTTGCGATGGACAAAAAAACCGACGACGAACTCTGGCGAATCAGCGTTCGCGTGGCTGCTTTCCATGATTTCGATCATGGTGAGTTGGTGGATCATTTGGAAGCCGCCATCAATCCCGTGTTGGCTACTCAGCAAACGAGCCTGGTGGCCGTAAAATCACTCGTCGCGCAAACCGGCGAGTCACCGGCGGGAAGCCGGGTTCTGATTTGGTCCAACGAAGAGCAGCGTCAACAAGCGGCTGAGTTAGCCTCGATGCTGCAGAAGAAGCGGATCAAAGTCGAGCGCCTGGAAAAACCGTTCGAGATGGTGACAGCTAAACAGGCCGAAATTCTCAAAAAGTACGACGGGGTGATCGTTTCCGACGACGTCGATACGTCGTCCCAAATCCAGTTGATCCGTTCCGGAGTGACTGTCTTGGGCCATCTTCGTCCGACCTACGAGGTGGGGGCGGATCGTACCTCTGTCGGCGATGTTGTTTTCACCGGCGTCGTACCAATCGTTTACAAAGCCCAGCAGGCTCTGCTTGACAGTTTGGTGGAAAGCACCTTGTGGTCGTTTGCCACAATTACACCATTGATTATGTGGGTCTGCCGCGGAGTTTTCGCCGGGGCCGTGGCCATGCTACCTAATGTGCTGCCGATCTTGGTGGTTTTTGGCGGAATGGGTTGGCTTGGCATCTCGGTGGATATTGGCTCGATGATGGCGGCCAGCATCGCACTGGGTGTCGCCGTGGATGACACGATCCACTATCTCACCTGGTTCCGCGAGGATCTGGAACTGTTACGCGATCGCAACGAAGCCGTGATCTCGGCGTATACGCGTTGCGCGACACCTACTTTGCAGGCGGCACTAATCAACGGTTTGGGTTTGTCGGTGTTCGCAGTGAGCAGTTTTACTCCGACCGCGCGCTTTGGCTGGTTAATGCTCACGATTCTAATCGCAGGCGTGGTGGCGGAACTGGTGATGCTTCCGTCGATACTTTTCAGCCCGCTGGGCCGAGCATTCGTCGAGCCTGACAAGCGAAAACGCTGGATTCCCCGGCTCCATTGGCGCTCGCGAGCCAAGGCGACCACTCCACCGCTGGGCGGGCAGACGGTGGAGTCATAATTTCGGCCGGTAGTCATGCCGCGTTTCGCGTGGTAGTGTAATGCGATGGCCGGAAATGGTTCTGATACCCCGCCGAGTGGATTCCATGCCGACTCGCACCTGACCGAATCTCAATTGGGACTTGCGGCTTCGACGCAGATATCGGCGTACTCGCGGCAACCCCTGCCGCACGTCCCCGCGCATCAGTCGTTCTGGCTGTGGGTGATGTGTCTGACGGGCGTCGATTACTTCAGCACGATGGGCTATCAGCCCTCGATCGCCTTCGAAGCGACCGGCCGATTGGCTCCCTTGGCGACGCTGTTGTTAGTGGCTGTGACGCTGGGTTGTGCGCTGCCGGTCTATCGCTACGTGGCCGGGCAATCGCCGCACGGGCAAGGCTCGATCGCGATGCTCGAACGATTGGCCAGCGGCTGGTGGAGCAAGATCATCGTCTTGGTGCTGTTGGGTTTCGCGGCCACCGATTTCATCATCACCAAAACGATGTCCGCGGCGTATGCCGCGGAACACATGCTGCACAACCCCTACTGGAAGCAACTGCCGGACTTTTTACAAAGTCAAATGACTTTGACTCTCGGGCTGTTGGTGATGCTGGGCGCGATGTTCCTGCGAGGCTTTCGCG
>JBGTMM010000276.1:0-4369 GCA_041743635.1 Bythopirellula sp. | reverse complement strand
AAGATTCAGTTTTCCTGGTCGGCCAACAGCACACAGCTTGCTGCCCTACCAAAGAGGTCAACTCAGGAGGCCAGACTTACTCGGACTCCTCTTATCACTGCTAACGTAGCTTATTTTTCCATGTCGTAGCCGATAGGACCGATCAGTCCCGGCGTGGACGTGGCGCTGCGCAAGGGCTCGGAGAGGTGCGGAGTTTGCGGAGCCTGCCGATTGTACTGGCTGATCGGCTGGGAATCCTGCCATGGTGAGGGGAATTTGATCGCCGAGGGATCAGGCATCGGTTCCTGCACAGGTTGACTTGGCGGTGCCGAAACGGGTGGCGCGGGTGGTTCGGCTGTTGGCGATTGCATGGGCAGAGGCGGAACCTCGACCGGTTGGCCTGCGTCGAGATCGCTGTCTTGGGGTTGCTGGTATTCTTGCGATCCCTGGTAATCTTGGGGTGCATACTCGGGGCCGTAGGCCTCTGGATACTCGGGGCCGTTGGCTTCAACGGGAGCAGGCAGGGGACCGTAGTTCTGCATCGCGTCACTCGAGACCGAATAACCGCCCGGCTGCGGGTTGTTATACGACGTGGCACAATTCATCACGCAGCCATTGGGAGCGCAAGGTCCGCAGGCCGGCACTTCCAGGTGGCCACCAAAGTAAAGTTGGCAGTTGTTCGGTGAGACGGTTTCCATTCCTGGGCCACAGCAGGGAACTTCATGGGGCTCCATGCCGTCGGCGTATTCCGGCGTGACCAGGATCAAAAGTTCCACTTCGTTGACCACTTCCTGCACGTCGCGGAACAAAGCCCCGATATAGGGCACATCACTGATATAGGGGAGTCCGCGTTCCTGGGCTTCGATGCGAGTTTGCACTAAACCGGCAAGTGCCAAAGTTTGCCCGGCTTTCATCTCCACGCCGGTATCAACTTCGCGGACTCTCAAAGCAGGAACGTCGAAGCCGTTTTGCTGCACGCCGTTGGCATCGTCGCGTTCACTGATCCGCGGGCGGACTTCCAAGCGAATGTTGCCATTGCCGAGCACAATCGGCACGAAGTTGACCTCGGTGCCGAAGGGTTTGAATTCGATGGTGCTCTGGCCAAGGCCGGAGGGAATCACGATGGGAAACTCGCCACCGACGTTAAATCGCGCCGGTCGGCCGCTGACGGTTGTGATCGTTGGGTCGGCTAAAATCTTGGCCATTTTGTTTTCTTGCAAAGCTTTGAGGAATCCCAGGAAAGCGTTGTCACCATCAAACACGCCGAACGCAACATTCGTGTTTCCGACCAAAGAATCGGCAGTAACGCCACCTCCTCCAATCGCCCAATCAGTTAGCAAACCCGATATATCGGTAATTACGCCGCCATTTGGACCGCCGGCAGCGAAGTTGACACCTAAACTACGGAGCTTGGTGCGCGAGACTTCCATTACTTTTACTTTGAGCAAAATCTGCTGCACGCCACCCACGGTGATGTTGTTGATCACCTTGGGCGCGTAATCCTCGGCGAGGCGGAGAATCGGGCTGACGATTTCGGGCCGCTCGACATAACCTTCGAGCACCAGGCTGTTAGTGAGCCGGACCACCTTCACGGAAGATTCGGGAAAGAGTCGATTGAGGGCCAATTCCAATTCGCGCACGTCGCCATAAATCAGCACGTCGACCGTATAAACCTGGTCGTCTTCGTCCCACAGGTTCACCTGCGTCACGCCTGGCTTACGCGCGGCAAGCTGCACTTGGTTGGCGCTAATCGGCGTGACGGTCACCAGCTCAGGATTGTTGACCACCATCCGCGGAATGCGTTTGTCGAGCGTGAGAATCCGGCTCGTGTTGACGGTCATCTCCATCCGCTCGCTGGCCTGGGTGATGTTGCGCACCACCTGGGGCTGGGCCAACACGGGGCTGCCATAGCAGCACAAGAGCGCCATGTTCACGAAAATCGTCAACGAGAACCGCCTACTGGCGGGAATCGTGCGCGGGTTGGATTTAACGTACATCCTTGTACTTCCTTCGCGTGAAGTGGGCCGACTCGTGTCCGTCTGGACGGGCAGCAAGCCAACTTGGGAAAACCAACGCATCCTTGCGCAGTTTTCTGTTCAATACTTATTTGTTTTCCAAGTCGATCGGAAAATCCGCCCCCGGACTGTCGGGAACGAAATCTCCTTCGCTTGCTCCTTCACCGGCGCTGTCACCAGCGGCGTCGGGAGCTTGGTAATCGCTGTCTTCGTCTTCTTCTTCGGTGTCGAGAGGCTCGCCTGTCGTGGCGTCGAAATCAACCTTGCTGACCTCGTTCGGATAGATGATTTTCATCCGGAAGGGTGGCGCGACCTCAATCACGGGAACCTGTGCCAAGTCCTTGCGGATGGTGCTGTCCGCCCCGTCTTCGTCTTTGTCAAATGCCTCGCGTTCCTTTTCTCGGCTGCCGGCGTCGCTGCGAGCAAAGATGTCTTCGAGTGATTGCTCGGCATCATCGACGATCTTGTCGTCGTCCGGATGTCGGGGAATCAGACTGATCTCGCCCATGTTTTCGGCGGTCGTCATGCGGCTCGCTTGTTGCGGAGTGACCACGAGCGAGACCGTCTTGGCGACAATACGTTCTTCGGTCCCTTCGGAAGTCCGCTGGACGGCCTGGTCCACGGCAAAGACGCGGATGTTTTGCAGAATAATTTTTGTGAAGGGATTGGCGACGCCATTTTGTTCATTGCGCACGACGAAGAGTTGCACGTCAACGCGGTCGCCGGGGCTCAACAAACCGGCCGCGCTTTTGCGAGCATCGACCGACACGGTCTTGAGCCGCATGCCCGGGGGAATGCCGGCAATCGGATCGTGCGTTTCTCCCTTGGAAAGGAACTTGCCGTCGTTGAGCGGTTCGCCCTGGAAGATCGTGGTCTTGGGACGCCGGCCTTCGATGTCATCCCACTTGGTCACGGCACCGACGGGCACCTTGTCCTTGGGCCATTCCTGGAGGCTGACCATGCCGTCGTCAACGGGGTCTCCCAGGTTGATGTTGTGCAGTGCCACATAAATGGGCACTGTTTCGATGGCGGCTTGATTTTTGTTTTGGCTGTCGAGAACCTGACTGATGCCAATCGAGGCCACCAGGCCGCAGCCGAGCGCAAGCACTAACAGAATGAGCGACTTAGGACGCATCATACCCCCCTGGCATGAGGTCGGATTTTCTGGGTCCGTCGACTGCCACGACACGTTGTCGAAGCAACTCGAGAATTCGTCCAAGAATTCTCGCGACGATCTATACGGCGACTACCGAAGAGGCTCCAATCCTACCTCTGGGCAGCTTTTCCATCGCGGCGCAAGTCCAGCGACTCGCTAGTCGTGGACCATGTACCTTGTCAGAATTTTCGGCAGACTTAACCTAGACGGATCAACAATTTGATAAAATTCGCGGGTTCTTTCGGTTGTGCTGGCACTCGAGTTAAGCTCTGAGTCGAGAGACAAGAGTCCAGAGCCGGAAGGATGGCTCAGGACTCTTAACTCTAGCCCCTAGCTTTCTCTAAAGCTGCATTCCGTGCCAGGCGAAGTAGCCGATTGAGCCGATGGCGATGGGAATTCCATAGGGCAGCAGAAACATCCGCGGCTTGCGCTCGGCGGCGATCTCGGCCAGCTTTTCGGGATCCTTCACGGTGATAATCTCATTAAAAATGCCCCAGAACTGATCGCGGTGTTTCGCCCAGCTTTTGGTCCACAAGACCATTCCGATGGCAATGATAGCGCCGACAATCGTGGAGACCGCAAAGGCATAGAACGTGACCGACGGCCACATCCAGGCCCCGACCCCCGCTAGCAATTTCACGTCGCCGGCACCCATGCCGCCAATCGCATAGGGCGGCAGCAACAGGGCCAAGCCGACGGCCGTGCCGCATAGACTGTAGCCCAAACCTTCCCAACCAGCGAACGGCGAGAACGCGGCGCTGTAAACCCAGCCGCTCAACACGAACGGGTACGTGATCCAATTGGGCACCTTAAGTTGGTAGCCATCAATCACTGCGGCCACAATCAAGGTGAGGGTCACGAACCACACATGCCAAGTTTCACCGAACCAAGTTAAGAGTTCTTGATAGTCAGACATTTGCACGGCCCATTTTTACGTGAGTAAAGTGATTTTGATTTCGTTCGCGGCAACCAGGTTTTAGGCGCGTGGCGCACAGTTTTATGCTCGTGGCACGAAGAAAAACGACACCACCACGGTGAGCATGGCCACGCCGTAGCAAGCCAACTGCAAGGCGCTAGCGAACATTTGTTCGGGGATCAGGCTAAACATAATGACTCTCTCAATACCAAATGGCGAGTCCCTGTCGAAATCTAGGTCACAATTTCAAACGAATTGGCAAAAATCTGGCGAGCCGGGTCGTCACGAGCCCGACCGATAATC
>JBGTMM010000275.1:0-6139 GCA_041743635.1 Bythopirellula sp. | reverse complement strand
CCAGGGTTTGGTATGGTGGGTGAAGGTCCAGGGCAAGGCACAATTGCCGTGGTGCCGGGACTCGCGGCTCGAAGATAGCGACGGCTTGCAGGTGTGGGTTGACACCCGCGCGACGACCAACATCCATCGGGCGAGCCAATTTTGTCATCGCTACGGGTTTCTCCCCAGGGGTGGCGGCCACTCGGCGGAAGAGCCAGTGGCCGATCAAATGCTCATCAATCGAGCTCGTGAAAATGCGCGTCCCGTGCGGCCACGCGAGTTGCAGGTAAAAGCCAAGGTGGCCAAAAACGGTTACGAGCTCGCCGCCTTTGCCCCGGCTGCAGCCCTCTACGGTTTCGATCCCGAGGGTTCGCCGAAGTTGGGTTTTACCTATGCCCTGCTCGACCGCGAACAGGGGCTGCAAACCTTTTCGCTGGGAACCGGTTTTCCTTATGAGGAAGATCCCAGTTGCTGGGCCGAAGTGTTGCTGGTTCCGTAGCCGAGTCGCAACGCGACTCACGGCACTCCAGGCGCTAACGCTTCTGGCTCACCTTATTTGCCGCAGTAGTCGATGATCTTGGCGATTTCGCTTTTCAGATCGGGGCGTGCGACGATGCGGTCGATGTAGCCGTGCGCGAGCAGAAATTCGCTTGTTTGAAAGCCCTTGGGAAGTTCGATGCGAATCGTTGCCTTGATGGTCCGCGGGCCGGCGAAACCGATCAGCGCTTTGGGCTCGGCGAAGATAATATCGCCGAGTGATGCAAAGCTCGCGGCGACGCCACCCATCGTGGGGTTGGTGAGCACCGAGATGAACAGGCCCTTGGCTTCGTCGTAACGCGCCAGTGCTGCCGAGACTTTCGCCATTTGCATCAGCGAAAAAATCCCCTCGTGCATCCGGGCCCCCCCGCCGGAACCACTTACGATGATCAGCGGCAACCGCTGCTCCGTGGCGCGTTCGATCAAGCGCGTGAGTTTCTCGCCGACGACCGATCCCATGCTCCCCATGATAAACGCCGAATCGGTCACGCCGAAGGCGACACGACGCGCGCGAATCATGCCGGTGCCCGTCAGCACAGCGTCGCGCAAGCCGGTGCGCGCTTGCTCGGCAATGATCCGCTCGCTGTACTTTTTTTTGTCCTCAAACGCGAGCGGGTCGGTGGGAGAAAGCTCGGCATCCCATTCTTCAAACGTGCCGTCGTCGAGCACGCTTTTGATGCGCATCCGGGCACTCAAGTACATGTGAAAGCCGCATTCGGGGCAGACGTTGAAAATCCGCTCGAATTCCTTGCGGAAGATCATCGCACCGCAATCTTCGCAGCTCAGCCACAGGCCGCTCGGTACCCCGCGCTTCTCCCGGACGGGTTTGGCTTGATCGTCCCGCATGGGTTTGGGTTGCTCGCTCGAAATGTCAGTTTGGCCAGACGCCATGGCTCGTACTTGATCGTGGGGTTCGGAAAACGTCCGAAGGTTAGTATATCAGCGGCCAAAGCGACCATCCATGCCGGCGAGAGGCCTAGCCGGACTAACACTTTGGTCAGGGAATCCCGGAGGCAAGTGTGCCTCCGGCTAGGGACACGAGATCAATCGTGCAATTCGAGTTTGGAGATTGCGGCACCGTTGGTCAGAGCTTGGCCATTCGTGTGAGCCGCGCCGTTGGTATGTGCCGTGCCATTGGCGATCACCGCTCCGCTTGCGATTACGGAGGCTTCGCCTGGAGGAGCGAGCAACTCCCAAGCGGGGCGAGACTTGCAGCAGGTTGTCCAAAGATTGCCCAAGTCGTCCTCGCGGACCAAGTTGCAGAGCAAGCTGGCCAGCGGCTCGGCAAGCACCATCGCCACAGTACCCGACTTGTGCTTCTTGGCGATCTTGTCGAGCGCGGCTTGCAAGCGCTCCCTGGCGGCCGAAAGCGATTCTCCTTCCGGAGGACAAATCGTTTCGGGATGTTCGATCCACTGCTTGTAAACTCGCGGCTGTTTGTTCTTCACATCCTCAATCAACATTCCCTGCCACAAGCCGAGATCCAAGTTGTGCAGGTCCTTGTTGGTTTTCACCTTCTGCTGCAGGCTGACCGCAACCAACTCGGCCGTTTGCTGGCTTGCTTGATCGGGCCCCGCGTAAATGGCTTCGACCTGTTGTCGATTCAATTCTTCGGCGAGCGCGGCGACTTTTTGCCACCCTTCTTCACTCAAGGGGAGATCGAGTACCCCTTGGATGCGATTCTGACAATCGTAGTCGGTCTTGCCGGCACGAACTAACAAGATGTTGATCATGGGTGTGAAGTGCGCCGTAGGGGGAACTTCCTCGGGGTCATTGCTGTTGCTGAGCCAATTGGCTGAGTCTTTTCATGCTGGCCGCGTAGTCGGGAGTCTTAAAAATTCCCGAGCCGACGACGAACATCTCGGCACCCGCTGCGGCAGCGGTGGCTATCGTTTCCTCGTTAATCCCGCCATCAACTTCGATCATCGCTGCGTCGGGGAGCAATTCACGCAGTTCACGAACTTTATCCATCACGCTGGCCGTGAACGACTGTCCGCCGTAGCCGGGCATCACCGTCATCGCCAGCACGTAGTCGCAAAGATCAAGCACCGGCTCGACGGCCGACACGGGTGTGGGTGGATTGAACGCGATGCCGGCAGCCGCTCCAGCAGCGCGAATTTCCGCCAAAATGGGTCGCGGATTGTCCGTCGCTTCCGCATGGATGGTCACCAGCGACGCCCCGGCCTCCACGAACTGCACGGCATAACGCGCGGGATCGGCTATCATCAGATGCACGTCAAGGGGAAGATCGGTAATCCGCCGCGCGGCTTCGACAATCGTGAAGCCGTAGGTGATGTTCGGCACGAAATGGCCGTCCATGATATCGAGATGCAAAGACCGCGCACCGGCCGCTTCGACCGCGCGAATCTCGCGATCGAGGTGCCCGAAATCGCACAGCAGCAACGACGGCAGTATCACTGGCGCGGCGGCACGCAATTCGGCAAACGTGGAACCCCTATTCACTGCGGGATGTTGGCTCATGGCGGGAAGTGGGCTAAGAGCGGCGGTCATGGAAGGTGGGCGTTGGACAGTGGTATTTCAATGATGACCTCGATGGGGCGAAATTCTAACAGTCTCGGTGGTAACCGCTAGTGTGCGGCAATCGGCAGCAGTGTTAAGTCTTTTTGGATAAACGACTTGCAAATTATGGATTGGATACCAAACATGGGGAATCCTTTAGCGCCGCCGCTTGCGGCGAGTCGAAAAAAATCAATTGTCATCGAGGTCTTCGCTATGGGGCAATTCAGCGCACGACTTGATCTTAAGCAGTTGATTGAAGCGGTCAGTCGTGCGATACACCGGTTTGCTAATCCCCCCTGGTAGCTCACGTTGGCCGCTAGGCCGTTCGAGTTGCAACAACCCTCGGCGGATCAATTGGTTCAATAGCGCATCGCTCCGTGAACCCCGCGCGCGGGTCACCTCCTCGGCACTCACCGGTTGACGATAGGCCACGACCGACAACACTTCGATCGCCTGCGGCGTGAGCTTGACTTGCTTGGTGCGGCCACTCAAGCGTTGCCTTAATGCTTCGTGTTCGGGCCCGAGTTGCATGCGATAGCCGGCTCCCTCGCTGACAATTGAGTAACAAGTGCCGGTGGAGACGTAGATTTCGTTGAGCTCCGCGACAAGCGAATCGACTTCTTGCGGCGAGACATCGCGGATATGCGAGGCCATCGAGCGATTGGTCAGCGGTTTGCCGTCCGCGAGACCGACGAACAACATCCCTTCGACGATCATGCGGGGCGAGAGAATGTGCCGGTCGTTGGCGGGCGACGCACTGCTTTGCACGTCATTGAGCGACTGAGTGACTGCGGTGGGCGAGGGATCGGCCGCTTCCGTCGTGCCAGTGAGCCGCGCGAAGGCAGCAGAGAGTCGATGCAGTGAGAAGCGTCCGCCGACATTCGGATCGGAACTATTGGGGGCAGGCTTGTTGGGTATTTGAGCCACGCAACGAATCATACGACGTGCCGTTCATGACCAACAAGAGCGGTCACGATCAACAAGAAGCGGTAGGAGCGTGCTAGCTGCTGGCATGGCAGGCTGCCCTCGACAGAGTGCCAAACTCGGGATAGATACCGCAAATTCAACTCTCATTTAGCCGCGGAGCTTGCTCCGCGCTCGAAAACAATCCCGCCGCAAGCGGCGGGGCTAAATACTCATGAATATTCTGCTTTTTGCTCAGGCGGTTGCCCCGCAACCGATTGCCGAGATTCGCGATCAGGCGCTCGGATATGCGCGTGCACTAAACTTCAGCGCGATGCATCGCGAGCACTGGATCGCGCTGGGCGAATATTACGGCCTGCGAGCGATGTTTGTCGTCGTATTGATGATCCTGGCCTGGACGATCTCTAGTTGGTTATCGTCGATGGTGCAAAAGGGACTCACGCGAATCAAGTTCGATACGACGCTCACTCTGTTTCTCGCTCGTTTGGTGCGATGGGGAATTTTGTTTCTCACCGCACTCACCTGCCTGAGCTATTTTGGCGTGGAGACCACCAGTTTTGCCGCCATCATCGGTGCCGCCGGCTTGGCGATTGGCCTCGCGTTTCAGGGCACACTCTCCAACTTTGCCGCCGGGGCAATGTTGCTCATTTTTCGCCCCTACAAAGTCGGGGACACGATCACCAGTGGAAATTATCAAGGCACCGTGGCCGAGATCGCTCTGTTCACGACCGAGATTGATACCTCGGATGGTCGGCGGATCATCATCCCCAACAGCGCGATCAATGGCTCGGTGATCGAGAACGTCACCTACCATCGCTTCAGGCAAGTGGCCGTGCCCGTGGGCGTGGCGTATGACGCCGAAATCGACGCCACGCGCAAGGCCTTGGAACGGGCACTCAGGATGGTGCCTCAAGCGGTCCGCGAGCCGGCGGCCGACGTGGTGCTGGTGGGCCTGGCTGATTCCGCCGTGAACTGGACCGCGCGGGTGTGGGCCACGCAGCAGGACAACGCCACCGCCAAACAGGCCCTCATTCGGGCCGTGAAAATCGAGCTCGACCAGGCGGGCATCGGCATTCCCTTCCCGCAGATGGATGTGCATTTGATTGGGAAGGAGTGAGTAGGTGAATGGTGAATGGTGGGTGGTGGGTGGTGGGTGGTAGGTGGTAGAATTTGGGACCGGGGACGACACGGCTCGCTTACCACTCACCACCCACAACCATGCCCCAATACCGCACTGAACGTGACACGATGGGCGAGATGCAAATTCCCGCCGATGCCCTGTATGGTGCCTCGACCGCGCGCGCGGTGGATAATTTTCCGATTGCCATGGAACCCCTGCCTGCGGCGATGATTCACGCCTTTGGCCAATTGAAGGCAGCGTGTGCGGAAGCCAATTTGAAGCTCGGCAAGCTCGATGCCAAACATGCCGAGTCGATTATCGCCGCGTCGAATCCCGTCGCTGAAGGAAACTACGACGTGCATTTCCCCGTCGACATCTATCAGACGGGCTCGGGCACCTCAACCAACATGAACGCCAATGAAGTGATTGCAAACATTGCCAATGAAAAGCTCGGCTTCGGCATTGGCGCGAAGGGGGCCGAGGGGGCGGTGCATCCCAATGACCAGGTGAACATGGGCCAATCGTCGAACGACACCTTCCCCGCCGCGATGCACATCGCCGGCGTGGCGGCCCTCACCGAGCAATTGATTCCAGCACTCGGACGGCTCGCCGAATCGCTCGAAGAAAAAGCAAAATCTTGGGATCACATCGTCAAAATCGGCCGTACGCACTTGATGGACGCCACGCCGATCCGCGTGGGCCAGGTATTCGGCGGTTACGCGGCCCAGGCGCGCTACAGCGAAATCCGCGCGGGCCGCGCGCTCGCACGCTTGTTGGAAAACATACCAATCGGTGGGACGGCGGTGGGGACCGGCATTAACACGCACCCGAATTTCGCCGCCGAAGTCTGTGCGGCGCTCACCAAACGGCTCGGCCAGAAATTTCAAGAAGCCGCCAATCACCCCGAAGCCCAGGCCGCCAAGGATTCCTTCGTCGAAGCCCACGGCGAGTTGAAAACCATTGCGGTGGCCCTCACCAAAATCGCCAACGACATTCGGCTCTTGGGTTCCGGCCCGCGCTGCGGCATTTTTGAATTGTCGCTTCCCGCTACGCAGCCTG
>JBGTMM010000274.1:0-6568 GCA_041743635.1 Bythopirellula sp. | reverse complement strand
CGTGTTGGAACCGGTTTCAAAGTAAGATACATATGCTCCGCCTCCGTTGGCCTGTGATCCGGCAGTGAAATTACCACTAATAGTGGAATTGATCACATCCGTTTTGAATTCACTAAACAGACCTCCTCCATGAGCCCGGTTACCAGATGTTGAGTTATTGCTGACCCTAGAATCGATAAGAGTCACATTTCCTGCAATTCCTCCACCCGAGGCCCTGTCACCTGTTGTGGCATTCCCGGTGACGGTTGAGTGTCTGAGAGAAACCTGCCCTTTTGACAAGATCGCCCCTCCGCCGTTGCCGAGACTGCCTAATACATCACCTCCTGTCAGTGTCAAGTTGACAAGTTCAACTGTAGCTCCCACTCCCACAGTGAATATGCGAAATCCATCACCTGTTCGTGGCAGGTTATCGACTCCATGACCTGCGTCAATCGTCACGCCAGACGCCAAACCAGTGGCGTCGACTTTCATGTCACGAGAGAGTGATAGTTGTCCGAGCGAGTCTGATAGCTGTATGACAGCTCCATTCAGATGGGCAGCAAAAGTGATTACGATGGACTGCATCCCAGTCTCGGCATTGGCTAACAGAATTGCTTCCCGCAGACTGAAATCACCAGGTTCGTAGTTTCCATCTGCTTCGTCAGTCATGGTGTCCACGACAAACGCTCTTTGCTGCACTTCGAGCGCGCCAGCATCAAGTGCTGCTTGTCCGTCATTGTTCCCGTCGCTCAAACGAGTGTAGGGGGCACCACGCTGATCAAAAAGCTGTGCCGTCGTTCCACCAAAATCAATGGCTGGGCTACCAGCCAGAAGTGCGTGTGTGAGGGTAGGTCCGCCGTTATCGGCCAAAGGGCCAAGCAGGGGGTCAATGTTAATCAGATTACCAGTTCCCGCGTTAATGTCGGCCAACTCCTGAGACGATAAGCCAGCCGTATCGCCGATGATGCTGTACATCACAGCCAAAGTTCCGCTGCCCGGCCGCATATCGGGATATCCTAGCCCTGCAATATTCTCGGCAATAATTGAGCTTTCAATTTGAATCGGATCATTGTCATCCCATAGACCCCCAGCAAGACCGGTCGGTGCGGTTGCTTCATTGAGAGTTACGGTCGAGCTAATTAAGGTTAAAGCTCCCCGAGTAAAGATTCCCCCTCCGAGACCATATTCGCCCGTCACTCTGTTGCCGCTAATCGTGGCATTCGTAAACAACGCGTTCCCTGGACGAAAATAGAGTCCTCCCCCCGTATCGACCGCAGAGTTCCCGCTCAATGTCGATCCAATGACATTAAGGTTGCCCTGAATCCAGAGTCCACCACCATCGTCTTCAGCCGAATTGTCGGCAATTGTCGAGTTCTGGATGGTCGTTTCCCCAAGAGACAATAGTCCTCCGCCATCATCGGTGGTGGCATTACCCTCTAGAACCGAATCAGAGATCGTCAGGCCACCTGATGCTAGAATTCCTCCACCATCGTCTCCAGAAGTATTGCCGGTGATAATAACCGAAGACAAATCGGTTGGTCCATCCACCCAGAGTCCACCGCCATCGATTCCTGCAATGTTTTGATGGATCTCCCCGCTATCAATAGTCAGGTTTCCAGTGACCCACAGACCGCCACCGTTGCCACCCGCTTGGTTGTTATTGAGTGAGGTGTCGATCAGTGTGGTAGGTCCGGAAGACCAGACACCTCCACCGCTACCACTGGCAGTATTGTTGGTCACAACTAGATCAACGAGAGTAAGTGCTTCGTGAGAGAGAATGGCACCACCATCGCCATTCATATCAGCCCCCACTAGCGTCATTCCGGACAAGGTGACTGAGGCATTCACATTGCCATTTCCATCATCGATTCGGAAGTGCCGTAGCTGATCTCCCACGCGGATGAGGGTCAGCTGGTTCGATCCTGGTCCTTGAATCGTAAGGGGTTTGTTAATGACAAGTTCCCCACCACCATCCAGGAAGATAAATTGGCTGGAAAGTGAAAACTCAATAGTCTCGCTAGGAGATGCCAGTGAAATAGCTTCTCGTAATGATACCACGCCATCCAGCGGATCGACCACATCGTAGTGGGTATCGACGGTGATCGCCAACATCCGGCGATCTTCGAGCGACTCGACTTGCATCCGCCGCCGATGCGGCCGCTGAAGAAGTTGCTGGCGACGTGATTTTCGTTTGCTCATGGTGGTGCCCTGAAACGCAGTGATACAAAATGCCCTGGAGAAATAGCCCAAGCATCATAACCGCGAATGTGAGCATTTCCAAATAAATTTCCCCCAGGCGAGCGGGGGACGTAAGTCCCCGGCAACTTTCACGGCGTCGTCAACCCACCATTTTCAGCCACGGATGAGGATGGGGGCTGGGGACTAGGGGTTGGGGCCTAGGATGCGGGGACTGGTGAATCAACTCATCCCCAGCCCCCAGCCCCCAGCCCCCAGCCCCCAATTCCATCCTAGCATAAGCCTACCGCGTTTTGCGTGTCTCGATTTTGTTCTCCCCTGCTGTCGAGATAAGTTTCGGAGGGAGGCGAACGACTTGGTAACCAGAGTCTCGTTGAAGGCGGCGCAAGTCCTCGCAGATCAACACAAGATCGCCACCAAATTTAAGGGTGTGCTCCATGCGCCAACGCCGCACCTCGTCCACGATGGGATCATTCATAATGCGGTCTCCAATAATTCGTCTAGTTCCACGGATCATTCGGCCAACTTCTTTTTCTTATCCGTGTTTATTCCGTGCCAATCCGTGGCAAAATATTTTGTAGAAATTGTGCCAACAGTTATGAATCCATAGACCACGGACGACTAACAAACTCTGTAACAACTCGCCTGCTCCAACGCTTAGACCAATAAGTTGTTTCCCACCCTCCCCATTTTGCGTATGGAGACCTGCCATGAACCTTGCCACCGCCATGTATTCGCCCTTTTTGCCGGTCGCCTTCTCGCGTTGCGATTGGTCCGAGCTCAGCACCGCCGTCGCCCCGGTGAGCATCCATGCGGTTAGCTCCCGTCGCGACGTGGCCGAGTTCATCGAACTTCCCAAGCGGATTCACCAGAACAACGCCCAGTGGGTGGCCCCGCTCGATATCCAGGTCCGCGAGTTTCTCGACCCGAAGAAGCACCCCTTTTATCGCCACGGTGCCGCCCAGGCCTTCCTCGCCAAACGCGACGGCCAGACCATCGGCCGCATCGTCGTGAGCGATGATCCTACTTACAACCAATCCCACGGCACGAACCTCGGCTCGTTCGGCATGTTCGAGTCCATCGACGACGTCCGCACCGCGCGGGCACTCATTGATCGCGCGAGCGCCTGGCTTCGTGCCCGTGGCCGCACGCAGATGATGGGACCCATTGACTACTCGACGAACTATCCGTGCGGTTTGTTAGTCGACGGTTTCGACACGCCCCCGGCCGTGATGATGAATCACCAGCCCCGTTACTACGAGCGATTGTTGAAGCGCAACGGTCTGGAGAAGGCCAAGGACATGTACGCCTGGTGGTTCAGCCGTGAAAACAACATGGACGCCGCTTGGGGTGAGCGCGTCACCAAACTGGCCGAGCGCTACAACGTGAAAGTCCGTGCGATGAACTTTTACGATTTCGAGGCCGAGATCGCCCGCTGCAAGCAGATCTACAATCAATCGCTCGAACAGAATTGGGGTTTTGTGAAAATGAGCGACGCGGAGTTCGATCATTTGGCGCACGACCTCAAGCGATTGGCCGTGCCGGAACTTGTGCTACTGGCCGAAGTTGACGGCAAACCCGTAGGTGTTTCGATTACGCTTCCCAACATTAACGAAGCGATCCAACCCCTTGGCGGCCGACTGATGAACGGTGGCTTGCCGATTGGGCTCGTGCGGCTCGCGTGCCGGCTCCGCAAAATTCGCACGGGCCGCTTGGCCGTCCTCGGCGTGGTCCCCGGTTATCGCAAGCGCGGCGTTGCGGAATCTCTCATTTTGCAAACCTTGCGAAATGGTATCGAGAAATTTAATTATCAAGGTGCCGAGTTGAGTTGGACCCTCGAAGACAACACGCTCGTGAATCGTATGATCGAGCGCGTCGGCGGACGACGCTACAAGACCTATCGTATTTACAGTAAGAGTCTCGCTCTCTCTCAATGCAAATAGCCGCAACGGGGATGCAACTCATCGTGGTAGAATAAAAGTCAAGATGGTCGAGAGTGAGTCAATTCTGATTCAAAAGAGATAAAATTAAAAAATTATCAGCAAAAAAACGAAGCTATAATCCCTGCATTGCTGCCAATGTGGTTAACGGTCCCTTGTAAATTAGTTCTCTGAGGCGTAAGTTTGTTATGCCGATTCTAATTTTACGGACCAGGCGGTAGCACTGCGCTCATTGAATTTAGCTCATTGAATCCAGCTCATTGAATCCTGCTCCTTGATTTTCAGCCATGTGTTGAAACTCTGTTCGCTGGCGAAGGCCAATTGGCCCAAGCCTTGCATGTATTGTTGCCAAGCTAGTGTGGCTGCGAATACTGGCTTGCTGCTAGCAAAACAAAGAATAGGGGATATCAATGCGAAATATTCAACCTTTATACGTTTCCACCTACCCGCCCGAAGAATGTGGACTCGCCACATTCACCAAAGATTCCGCGGATGCCATCGATACGGCTGCGGACTGGCCCATTTCATCGGTGATGGCCATTCAGAAGACGATGGAACTTGCCGCCGACGATCCGCGCGTTGTGCACGTCATTGATAATAATCGCGCGGGTGCCTATCAACTTGCCGCGGAAGTGGCCAACGACGGACCTTGCGACATTGTGAGCTTGCAGCACGAGTTCGGACTCTATCCCGACGAATGGGGTAAACGGGTCATCGAATTCATGAACGATTGTCGCAAGCCGATTGTTACGACTTTTCATACGTTGCTCACGAAACCTCAGCCCTTGCCGCGACGCATCATCCAAGAGATTGCCGCCCAAAGTCAGGGCATTGTTGTCATGACCGAGATCGCGGCAGACTTGCTGTGGAGCGTGTACCGCGTGCCGACGGCCAATGTTGAGGTGATCCCCCATGGCGTGCCAACGGTTCCCTTCGAGCGCGACATTTCCTGCAAGCAACGGCTAGGCCTCGCGGGACGACGAATAATTTGCAGCTTCGGCCTTATCAATCCAGGCAAGGGATTGGAGTACATGATCGAAGCGATGCCCCGCATTGTTGAGCAGTGCCCCGAGGCACTCTATTTGATCGTGGGGGCCACGCATCCCCAAGTGAAACGACATTCGGGCGAGCAGTACCGCGAGAGCTTGACCGGCTTGGCTGAAAAGTTGGGAGTTGCGGGCAACGTGCGCTTCGTGAATAAGTACCTTGATCTTCCCGGCCTCTTGGAACACTTGCAGGCCTGCGATGTTTTCGTCACCCCCTATCAAGGCGCGGATCAGATTGCCAGTGGCACGTTGGCCTATGCCTTGGGAGCGGTCGGCTCGGTGATCAGCACGCCCTATTTGTACGCCAAGGAAGTGTTGGCCGAGGGACGCGGATTACTGGTTCCTTTCGGCGGCAGCGAGCAGTTCGCCACGGCCTCGCTGCGGTTTCTCAACGATCCGCAATTCCAATTGGAAACGCGTCGCCGCGCCTACGAATATGCGAAGTCGATGTTCTGGCCGGTCGTGGGCAAGCGTTATTTGGAGTGCTTCCAGCAGGTCTTGCAGACCAGCAAGCTTCGGGCCCAGCGCGTGGAATATGCTCCATTCACGCAGCCCGCGCTGAGTCATTTCGGCGCACCCCTTCAAGGGGGGCGATCATGAGTTGTCGTATCGATCTAAGTTTGGAGCATCTCGATCGGATGACCGATTCCACGGGTTTGATTCAGCATGCGATCTATTGCATCCCGCGGCGCGAGAGTGGCTATTGCACGGATGACAATGCGCGGGCGTTGCGTCTTTGCACTCGGCTCTGGCAACAGGATCAATCGGAGGCGATGCTCAATCGCATCACGACTTATTTGAGTTTCGTGGAACACGCGCAATGCTCGGGTCGTGGCTTTCATAACTTCATGGGCTATGACCGTAGCTGGCTCGACGCGGAAGGCTGTGGCGATTGTCAGGGCCAAGCGGTGTTGTCGCTAGCCGAAGTGTTGGGCAGCGATTTGCCGGACGGCTATCTCTTGTTAGCCCGCGAACTGATTAAGACGGTCTTGCCCGCCTTGGCGGACCTGCGTAGTTTGCGCGCCCAGGCCTACATCATTCTCGCCTGGGGCCATTTGCGCAGTGCGGGGGTCAAAGACATCGAGGGACTTGAAAGCGTCGCTTGGTCGGCGGCCAATAGACTTACGCAGTGCTATGAGCGCTCCTCCCGACCGGACTGGTTCTGGTTCGAGTCGCGCATGACGTACGCGAATGCCGTGTTGCCCCACTCGCTAATGATTGCCGCTCGGCGTTGGCCACAAGAAAAATTTCTTGATGTTGCAACCGCTTCCTTTAATTTTCTCGAGCAAGTGACGACGGCTGACAATTTTTTCCAACCGATTGGCAACGACGGGTGGTACGAGTACGGCGAAGAAAAAGCAATCTACGATCAACAGCCGGTCGAAGCGTCCACGATGGCTGAAGCCG
>JBGTMM010000273.1:0-10003 GCA_041743635.1 Bythopirellula sp. | reverse complement strand
CTTCCGAAGGAGGTCGTGATCGTTGTCCACGGCCTGGGGGCAAGCCGCCAGTTCATGAACAGTCTCTCCGACTTCATTCACGACCAAGGCAAGTTCAATGTGATCAACTTTGGCTATCCCTCGACCACCGGCGAAGTCGGGATCCACGCAAAGTCACTCGCCAGCGTGATCCAGCATCTCGAGGGCGTCGATACTGTGAGCTTTGTCGCGCACAGCATGGGGAACCTCGTGATCCGTCATTGCCTCGCCGACTTGGCGTCGCTCCCCGCCTCGGAGCAACCTGAGATTACCTACAAGCGTTTCGTGATGATTGCCCCGCCAAATCACGGGGCGGAGATCGCCGATGATTTTTTGGAGAGCAAAATTGCCCAAACATTCGCCGGCGAGCCGCTGCAACAATTGGCCCCCAGCAAAGGCTGGGAGACGTTGGAACAGCGACTCGCGGCGCCCAATTTTGAATTCGGCATCATTGCCGGTGGCAGGGGTGACGGCGAAGGTTATCTCGCCGCCATCCCGGGTGATGACGATGGCCTTCTCTCAGTGAACACAACGCGTCTCGCCGGAGCCAGTGATTTCGTTCTCGTGAAGGGCATTCATCAACTGCTTCCCAAGAACGAACAGGTTCAAGACGGCACGCTGCGTTTCCTCGAGAAAGGTTACTTCCTTCCCTCGGGAACGAAACGCCCCATCCCCATGAACGAGGTGGCTCGATCGGTCCCCTGACGGGACTTTCTATTTTGCCGATTTTTCCTGCACTTCGACGGCCCGTGGTTCAGCCAAGGTTGGCCTGCCTTCCTGATTGGCCGCTTCGGCATCGTCCATCTCGACAAGCTCCTTGCCGAGTTGGATTTGGCTCCCGGTTGTCGGCACACCGGCAGTGATGCCGCCAAAAGCGATACAGCAGTACGCCGACATGAAGCGAGGATTACTCAAGTGAGCTCCCAAATAGTGCGAAGTTTTGTTCTCGGGATAGGTGTTCAATTGGCAGAACTTGTGGCGATACTGCCCAAGGCGACCGGCACTCATGCCCACGTAACCAAGCGCTTGGCGACCGTGCAACGAAGTCTGTGGCCATTTTTTGAGCGTTCTGTCATGGCAGTTAAAGGTCGATAATATCTTCTCCGCCGCCACGAAAGCCTGCCCATAGCGATGGCCGGGATAGAGCATGTCGCAGTCGAACGCGGCGGAGATCATCGCCCCACGCAGATTGGGACGCTCCACGGGAGCACCGTTGGCAAACGTCAAGCCCCGCAAACAGCCCCCGCCGAGCCAATGGAGCGCAGCAGCAGCAGTGGTGGCACCATAGCTATGGCCCGACAAGGTCACGCGTTGGGTGAGGCTCATTTGATCGACTAGCTTGGCCAAGTAATAGCCTTGGTACTCGGCATAAACATATTTAATGTGAAGATTCTTGCTGATCATTTCGCGGACCCGCAGCCTCTCGGTTTTGAACACACGCTCGGCAGGCCACGACCAACATACAAGCCGCTTTTTGCCAGGGCAACAACGCATTTTGTCGTAAACATCCCAAAAGCCTTTCATGGCCCCCTTATGTTTGAGCGAGTTGCCGTGAATGTAAAACAGAGTCGGCATGGTCGCTTCCCCCGCGAGGAATGATTCGCGACTTTCTTTCACGAAGCAACCGCGACAGCGGTCAAAACGTTGGTAAGAAATCATTTCGAAGCCGCGGTTAAGATTGTTGCACCGCGGGGCACAGCGGGTGTTGATCACCCACATTTCAGGCAGCGAGCCGCAGCAGCACATTTCGGCTTTGCCGCACTTGGCTTCGGCCGGTTGATTCGAGTTCATGCCGGCAATCGCTAAAAGGGTAATCGCGGCCAGTCGCGCCGGTCGACCGAATTTCGTTTGGGGGGAGAGGAAACCGTTCATCGTTTTGTGCCTTCTTTAACTGGGATTTGGGAAGACCCGTTGCCGCGCTTCTTGCGTGCCTCAGTACCTGCTGGGCAAACAGCGCAAACTCTGCGGCTCTAGAAAAAAATAGCTCGTGTGGCGGAAACGCCACCTCGCCGCGGCCAAGAAGTTGCAGAAAATCAACACGCCGCGCCGGCACACACAACGCAATCGCTACAGCCGCAACATGACAGCGCAACAACCGCGCCAAAGCCCGGGGATGGCACTCCCCGGGTCCGAAAAAGCACACCCACACAACCCCTACTACCGGCTGACTCCGCAGCCTCGAGCGTCTATACTGAGATACAGAAAACTGAACGACCCTTGCAGGCGGCCCCAGGCATGAACAAAGACACTCTCCACGCCAAACTCGAACAACTCCGCACGGAACTCGCCAGCGTCTCAGCTCTCGACGAAAAGACTCACGCCCAACTCCGCTCCTTGGTGACAGACATCGAACGTGCCATCGAATCCGACGATGAAGCCGATGGAGGGCCATTGAGCGAGCAAGCCGAGGACCTGATTCTCAAATTCGAGGCCGATCATCCGCAGCTCACCAGCGCGCTCAACCAAGTGGCCATCGCGCTCTCAAATCTTGGAATCTAGGCAGCCGCTGGCGGCTTAGCGGCCCTGTTGCTTCTCACGGACCGTCGTGGGATACTTACATTCGTGGGCGTGTAACATCAGCTACTGTGCTGCGCTTAAAGAATTGGGGAGAAAAGACATGAAAAAATTCTTGTTGCTGTTGGTTGGTTGCGTCGTAAGCTTGTCCTTGGTGAACCAATCCGAGGCCCAAGTCGCTTATGTCACGTACTGTCCCACCCCAGTTCCCGTGACTACATACTACGCCCCACCCCCGGCACCGGTCGCCTATACGAGCTACTACGCCCCCGCGCCGGTCGTGACTTACCAACCCGTCCCTGTCACCACGACCCGCTATCGCCCGTTCCTAGGTGGCACGGTTACCCGCGTCCGCACGGGTTATGCCCCCATTGTGATCGCACCAGCGCCAGTCGTTTATAGTTATTGAATAGGGGAGTAGGAGCTTGGGATGAGGGGGAGCTTAGGATGAGGGGCTGAAGGAAAAAGACGAGCAGGTATAATCCCCAACCCCCAAAACCCAGCCCCCTAAATCATGGCTGAGCTCAAAACCTTCGTCTTCACCGACATCTGCCGCAGCGTTGATCTCAAGAACGAGATGACGGGACGAAGTGTCACGGAACGCGACATGGCGTTCATTCAAAAAATTCTCATCCCACACCGCGAGAGAATCGAAGCCAACTTGGCCGACAGCTCGGGACGCGTTGTTTCCACCGCGGGGGATGGGCACTTTTTAGTGTTCAACAACACGATTCTGGCGGCCACTTGGGCGGCTGATGTTCAGCAAAGTCACGAAAACGACCCCATTGAAACGCCCGGCGATGGCAAGGTCGAAGTGCGGATCAGCATGCACGTCGGCGTGCCGCAAAGCGACCCCGCTGCGCCGGACAACTTCGTCGGCAAGAGCGTCGACTACGCCTCGCGACTCAATGATCATGCCACCGGGGGGCAGATTCTCGTCTCACGCAGCGTGATGGCGATTCTCGATGACGTGGGACTCGAGGGACTTCGTTTCCATCTCCACGGTCGTCGCAATCTCAAGGGCATTGGGCACGTCGAAGTCCACGAAATGCTCTACGATGAGCATGGCCCGCGACCGCTGCGTCAACAACCTTCTAGACATTCCGACCGTCAATGGACCGTCGTGCCCACGATGATGGGGCAGGGGGGTGGCCACGATTCGGCCGTCGCCGCCGCACCGATGCTCAAGCGTGTGGGCAATTACGAACTGGAAGCCCTGTTGGGCAGCGGCGGCATGGGCGATGTTTACAAAGGACGCCACACGCAGTTCGGCCGCGTCCGGGCGATCAAGGTCATCAAACCCCAATTCGTCTCCTCCGGAAATGAAGAAGTCATCCGCCGGTTCTATCAAGAAATCAAGGCCATCGGCACGCTCGAGCATCGCAATGTTGTGGTGGCAATCGATTCCTCCGCCCCCTCGGATCGGCTCCATTATCTGGTGATGGAATACATTGATGGGGTGTCGGTCCAGGATTTGGTCGAGCAACGGGGGCGACTCAGCGTCGCCGATGCCTGCGAGATCGTCCGCCAAGCCGCTCGCGGTCTGCAATACATCCACCGCAACGGCATGGTCCACCGCGACATCAAGCCATCGAATCTGATGGTCTCGCTCATGGACAGTGACGGCGTGGCGGGGCAACCTTCTTCAGACCCTGGCGAGCCGGTCGAAGGCGTGGTAAAAATTCTCGACTTGGGCCTCGCGCTCTTGGCCGGTGATTCGCATGATCGGCTCACCCGCTACGACCATAAAGCCATGGGCACCGGCATGTACATGTCGCCGGAGCAATGGAAGACCACGAGCGTCGATATCCGCGCGGATATTTACAGCCTCGGTTGCACGCTGTATCACCTCTTGGCCGGGAATCCACCGTTCCACGATTCCGAGCTACGACCCGAAAAAGCGCACGAGAAATCGCGCGTCCCGCCGATTCGCACTGCCAATGTCCCGCGCAAGTTGTGGGACATCATCGAGAAGATGCTGGCGAAGAAACCCGAAGACCGCTATTCAACTCCGGCCGAAATCGCCGCGGAATTGGCGCCATTCTGCGATGGTCACAATTTGGCGGGGCTTGTCCACGGCTATCTCGATCCTGGCAGTCATCCCAGTGCCATGCAATATACGCGCATAGACTCGGGAGCGCTCATCGACACTCGGCACTCCAAGCGAACTCATGTTTCGTGGCTTTCCCGGGCCGGCTATTGGTACCCGTCACGACGGTGGGTGGTGCGGCGTGGTCTGCCGTCACTAGTCATTGCCGCCGCCGTCGGTGCGCTGCTCTGGTCGATGCAGCAATCGCATCAGCGCACCATCGTGACCGCCATGGAGCAAGCTCGCAACAATTTGCCAAGCTCCGCGGAACAAGCCGCCGTTTTCATCAGCGCGGAAATCGAAAAACGCTTTAATTTGCTGCAACAGGCTGCCGCCGAAACAGCACTTATTCGTGAAGTGGAGGGTTTCGATGCCGATGACGCTCGCACAAAACTCGAATCGCATCCTCTAGCCGTGTGGATCAAGGATCACCGTCAAAACAACATGGATTCGGCAGATTCTGACAGTTGGTTCATCGTCGATTTCAACGGCACTCAGATCGCTCGTCATCCCCTTTTGGATGGAGACACCAAGCAACCCGTGGACAGTTTTCTCAAAAACTTTGCCCATCGCGATTATTTCCACGGTCAGGGCAAGGAATTGCCTGAGATTGAAGTACCCGATGGTAGCCTCGGCAATGAAAATCGCATCGCACCGATCGAAGAACCCAATATCTCCGCCGTCTATCTGAGCAGCACCGCCGGCAAACTGCGTGTTGCGTTCTCCGTGCCTATCTGGAGCACGGCCGGCCCGGACGGTATTCGCAAAGTGATCGGAGTGCTGGCCATGTCGGTCGACCTCGGTGCTTTTCAAGTTCTCAATACCAACGTGCAGCGCGGCAAAGACATTGTGCTCGTCGATTTGCGGGATGATTTTTTGGAAACCGATCCCGCCACCGATCAATCTGTTCCCCGTCGTGGACTTTTTCTCAATCATCCGCTCCTCTCGGTTTGGAAGAATAAGGAAACATTTCCTCGCGTAGATCCAGAAGTACTCACCGCCATGATGGGGGACACGGACGGCGAGGCGGAACGCTTTATTGCTGGCTACCATGACCCCTTATCGATTGATCCCACGACGACCTATTGGGGCGCTTTTGAACCCGTGGTCTACCGAGTGCAAGACGTGATGACCGAAACGCCGAAGGTCTTGAACGCTCGCTGGATGGTGCTCGCCCAACAACCCGCAATCAAGCGATAGAGTCGCGCACGCTTGATGGCCATTCACGGCATCGCAACGTGGATTATTGATCTCCCACAGACTTCGCAGCCTCGCGCACGAGCTTATGCTTGACAGCGGCGAGTTTTTCATGTCAGGCAGGTCCGCGTCAATCATCCATTGGGGTAAACGGTGCTTATACTGTTCCAAAACGTAGGTAACCGCGACAAGTACGAGCCACTACGCCCATCCTGCGATCAGGCTAATAACGTAGTTGCGTGACATAACTCTCCGTCAAGACTTGGTGCAGTTACACTCGCGAATCAAAGCGGTGACGGGTAATGTTCCTTCCTATTCAAAGTACATAATCATCCACAAGAGAGTGATAACGGCAACGCTTGATAACAGCAACAACATCCCAGAAATCACAATGCGAGCGACTCTGGGCGGCTTTAAGGAACTGGCTAGGAAAACAGACGTGACAAAAACGATTGTGCTTCCAGTCGCTAAGAAGAAACAATCCCTTAAAATCTCAAATTGCACAGCTAGTGGATCAGTAACGGCATAGACGACAGGACAAAGCAGTAGAAAGACCGCCGCGCTAAAAGTTATTGACCGATGAGCTTGCTTTTGGAGAATACCACCAAGCAAAGGGACACCAACGAATGCCAGTATGCCTCCGACGAATACACCGTCTTGCATTCGAAGTCTGTAGAAAAGCGGCACGGCTAGAAAAGAGCAAACGACTAACACAACGATCCATGCCACCTGCACTCTCATGTCGATCTACCAATGATAATGGTGGAGTCTTCTTTGACCTGACCTAGAAGGGTCCTCAACGATTGATAACGATCTGCTGAATTCGGGTGATAATGAGTGACCCTACCTGACCATCATCATCGATTGAAGAATGGTCGAGTGTATTATCCCAGCCAACGTCAGTGGTAGTGTTTATTTCTTCTAGCATTCCGCCCGGCAATACTTCGCTGTCCTCGATGTCGCCTCCCCTGAGGAAGGAATTAGTCTGGTAGAAGCTGAGGAGATAAAAGGCCACGTCCGGCCAGTCGTTCTCAGCAAAAAAGCTATCATGATCAACTGCATCTAGGAACACTCCTAGATCTGTGATGATGTCATTATCGTTCCAGAGCCTCTCGATTAGATCGTGAGTGGCGCCGCCACCTTGGCTATATCCTATGATCGCGTGCCGCTCTACGAATCTCTGTTGCCGCGCATTGATCACTTCCGTATAAGGTAAATCTTCGACTGCATCTACGTCTTCTTCATTAAATGCCAACACGTCCCATCCGGTGTCGTACATAAACTGAGCGACGTCAAAAATTCCCTCACGGTTGCCCTGATCTCCGACTGGATCACCAATTGATCCATCACCATCGGTATCGGCGGGATTCTGAGAGTTTCCTCCGAAGGTTATGATGAGACTTCTGAAAGAATGAAATCGGACTGTGTCGAGCGTGGTCGTGCTTGCCTGTTCAACTAAGCTCAAATTTGCAGTACCGTGAGTAGTGGAAGTCCATTCGACGAAAACTGTAAACGAGTCATTCAAGAATGGCAACGGTAGCGTGGTGGTACCGGGACCATCCAATGGAACGAGTACATCCTTAGCATGGTCAAAAAATAACGATAGCTGAGGGCCTTTAGTGAGTACCAAGTTTCCTTGTCCCGGAAGCCTATGAATTCTCACTTCAATAAGATCGTTCTCTCGCGTAATAGCGGCACCGGTTTGAAACCTGTCCTCAGTACCACTGTTGTCATCATCATCGCTGTTAATTCGGATGCCGGGGCCGAAAGCAGGGTCCCCTTCATCTTGCTCAGGAACCGGCCTTCTAGGAAATGGATCGTAAATGGGGAAAATGGTTGAAGTGTCGTTGGGATTATAAACGCCTTGAGGCCGATAGGCTGTCAGGTTCGACCGATCAAAGGTGAGCTGCGCCACCTGACTGGGAACCGACGATGGGTTTCGTTGGGCCACCAGAAGATACTCATAGAGTATGCCGGACACCAATCCGGAGGAATCGATATAGCTCGTGCCAATAACATTGGGTGCTATTATGGTAAATGCGGTTTCTGTATCAGGTCGGCGGCGGGCAACAAGATAGTCGTGGCGTTTAAGGATGCGTCCCAAGTCACTTCAACACTCGTTGAGTTGATTTGTCTTGCTTCGACATTGCGGGGAGCAACTAGAGAAATGTTTCCAAATTGCCGCTGCCAAGCCAAGAAGTCCCTGCCGTCAACGTCAAAGTCGTCGTCGGTGTCGCCTTGTGGCTGCGTGGCCGTGTTGACGGTTCCGTAATTGTCTTGCCAGATTGCTAGATCAAGTGAATCAACTACGTTATTGCCACTAAAATCTGCTGAGAGAGCGAACCGATTTTCCAGATGCTCAAGGCTGAGACGCCGCGAGAAATGATTCCCCGTCTGAGAGGACTTTCGCTTGCGAGAGCAAGTGAGCTCAGCCCACAGGTGCTGCAAAAATGTGTGTGTGTGTGTGTGTGTGTGTGTGTGTGGAAGAGTCGTGTGAGCATTTCAATCCTCCTTGGGTAAACTTGACGGACTGATTGGCGGTGAAAAAAACTGGGTTCCCGCCTGCGCGGGAATGACGCTGCACAAGGTCGTTATAACGCGCTTATTCACCAGTGCAAGGAAATCACTCCGCAAAAAAACTGGGTTGGAGATTTTCGGCTTAGTTAATCTACGGATGATGCGGTTTCTAGGCGATCAAGAATTGAGCATCAACCGTCCGATGTGATCGCAGCAAAATCAACCTGTAAGCTTTCGGTCCACATAGTCAGCTCGTTATCTCTTTATGCGAGCCATCGTCCAGTCCACGATGGCCGCCAAGATGTGCTGTAGCAGCGTTGCCAGCACGATCAGCAGAATCACCCTCGGCTCGCTCTCAAGCACTTCGCCGGCCAGAACGAGCGCGAGTCCCGTGTGTTTCATGCTGAACGCAAACATCAGTGCCATGGTCGATTCCTTGTCCAGCGACATCGTGCGAGCCATCACCCAAGCGGAGACGACACCCAACAATTGGAGTGCGATGGCCAACAACGAAGTCAGGAGAATCACGCGGGGGGCGGCTCGCTCAAAGACCTGTGGCATGGCCAGCGAAGCATTCGTGTAGTTGAGCGCGAGTAGCGCAATCGCGCTCACGAGCCGAATCGTACCCCGATGCCGCGTGATCGCCGCGGGACCGGCCATTCGATTGAACAATATGCCAGCCAGAGACGGGAGAATCACCCAAACAATGAAAAATGTCCCTGAAAAGCGTTTCACCAGTTGTTCGCATTGAGCCGTGGCCTCCTCAGAGAGCGCGAATCCCATCAGCTTGAGCATTTGCGGCGTCGCCACGGGGCTGATCACGATTGTGAGCACAATCAGCCCCAAGCCCAGCGCGACGTTGCCCCGCGAGTTCTGCGTCCACGCGACCGACGAATTTGCCACCGGCATCGCGGCCACGAGTGCCAGTCCCACCATGAGGCCGCTAGTGGCTTCGGCGCCGAGCAAGTTCGGCAATGAATTACCCAGCAAACTCACGAACAGACAAGGCACCAACCACGTGGCAAGCAATGCCACGAGCAGCACTCCGGGGCGTTCCAACAGATGCCAAACCTGCTCCCAGCGCACGACCGCTGCCGCGCAGAACAGCAAGAGTGCTAACAGCAGCATGGGAGCGGTGATCTCACCGGCGTACGGATTGCCCCATGAGAATCTGCGCAGCAATAATCCGGGGCCCGGCACGATGGCCGCCAAGAGATAGCTAGCAAGCAAGAGCCACAAAAAATGGTCGTGTATCCACGTCACAAGCGCGGCAACACGATTATCTCTGCGTGGTGGTTCGCCCTCGATTGTTTCAGCCGACGCCATGGTTTGTCGCATGCAGTTTTCGGAAATGTAGAAATCCCTAATTCGGTTGATAGCAGCCTCTATCGGCTCAACTCCAAGGTGACACATCAGGATAACAAATGCAGCCGACTCTTTCACCCTCGATAGTGGCCTTGCCGAACCTTCAGAGATGCGCTAGTGTCTCGACCCTTTGTGATGCCACGATGAACTCAAATTCTCGCTCCGATCCGCTTTGCGTACCCTGCGATCACTGAAATATACTTTGATGTCGACACCGTCTGCTGAGCTCACTGAACTGCTCGCCACCGCGCCACTCACGACAACTCGCGGACAAATCACAACTGCCCATGTTGAGACTCAGCC
>JBGTMM010000272.1:0-3153 GCA_041743635.1 Bythopirellula sp. | reverse complement strand
TGCCAATGAGTTAGGGCAACAGGGGAAGCTCGTTGTCCACCAGCGCTATCATGCCACCGCGATGGCCGAGCGGACCCGACAACTCTACCAGCAGCTTCTCGGGGTTTCCCGACCCCCTGAGTAGCTGAATTCATATCTCCGGTGTTAAACTCACGAGAGATACTTCTAGGGCGAAAACTAAGTGGCTACGTGAGATCGCACTTGTCCGATGCACTCAACAACGAGCGATCCGAGAAGACTTCACTTTTAAGTGACAAAGTCGATGGCTGGTGCGAAATCTGGCCTGACCTGCTCAGAGAGACTTGTCTCAACTATTGCCTCGACAATGTGGGCGTGATCGTCTACATCAGTCCGTCCGCGCAAAAGCTGCTGGGCTACTCCCCCCATGAGATGATCGGTCAGAAGTTTGCCGACTTCTTCGATCTCGATCACGAGACGCGCGTCACCCTCGACGAGTTAGCCATTCAGCCAATCAGCGCCGGCGCGATCAGCCGGCGGCTGTCGGTCGTCCGCCGGGCCGACGGCGCAGTCGTCTTCATGGAAATCAGCGAAGGAGAAGTTCGCGACACGGCGAACCAATTGCTCGGACGCGAGGGAATGGCCTACAATCTGACGCACTATATTACGGCCGACCTGGCGCTGCGGCAGAGCGAGCGCAAATATCGCCGGCTCGTCGAGGACCTCGGCGAAGATTACGTCATTTACACGCATCGACCCAATGGCGAGTTGACGTATGTGAGCCCGTCGGTCCAGGAAGTGCTCGGCTTCTCGGCTGCGGACCTGACGGGTCGCAACTGGCGGGAATTGATCGGCGAAAACTTCGTCGGTCGTGATCTCGCCGAGCAGGTCCGTTCGGAAGTCAGAGCGGGCGTGCGGTTTCACAAGTTCACCGTGGAAATCGCTGACGCCTTTGGGGGACGGCGCCTGGTGGAAATTCAGCAGCGCCCGGCCTTCTCGGCAGATGGTCGTTATATTTCGATGGAAGGCATCGCCAAGGATATTACCGAAGTCACGCGCAATGCCCAGGAATTGCAGCGTCTCAAAGAGGAACTCGAGGAACGGGTTGCCGAGCGCACCGCGGAATTGCTCGCCATCAATGAACGCCTCGTCGAGAGCGAATCGCGCTATCGTAATGTCGTGGAAGACCAAACCGAGTTTATTTGCCGCTGGCTTCCCGGCGAGAAATATACGTTCGTCAACGAGGCTTATTGCCGCTACATGAAAAAACCTTATGGCGAGTTGGTGGGATATTCATTTTTACCGACAATTTTCGAGGAAGATCGGTCCCGCGTGGCCGCCGAAATTGCCCGCCTCTCGCCCGAGCAGCCGACCGTCACCAGCGAGCATCGGGTCATTCGCGCCGATGGCTCGCTGGGTTGGAACCACTGGACCAATCGGGCCATCTTCGACCAGCAGGGCAAGTTGAAGGGTTACCAATCCGTGGGTCGCGACATGACCGATCTCAAGATCGCCGAAGACCTGGTACTCGAACGCGAAGAGCGTCTTAAACGCGTTTCGCAACTGGCTAACATGGGGGAATTGGTCGCGGGGATCGCTCACGAAATCCATCAACCGTTGCACGCCGCGCAGCTCTTTGCCGAGACCGCTCGGCGCAATCTCGAAATGGGGGCCGAACGTGGCGTCGCCACGGCCATCGACTGCACCCGGGAAATCTCGAACGCCATTACTCGCACGGCGACGATTATTCGACATCTCCGCTCGTTCACCACCAACAGGCCTGCCAAGAGCGAGCCGCTCGACATCAACGAAGTGGTCCGGGAGGTTGCCGACGTGATGAGCTACGAAACACGTCGGGCCGGCGTGAAGCTCAAGTTTGATTTGGCCGAGCATCTCCCTTCTTGGAACGGAGATCGGACCCAGATTCAGCAGATTCTGGTCCATTTCCTCAGAAACGCGTCTGAAGCCAAGCCCACAGGCGAACAGTTGGACTGGCAAATCATCATCAACACGAAGCAAGAAAACCACTTCATTCTTGTGGATGTCGTTGATAACGGCGTCGGCACGGAAATCGCCGACATCGAGCGTTTGTTCGACGCTTTTTACACCACCAAGCCTGAAGGGCTTGGAATGGGACTCTCAATTTGCAAGACTATAGCGGAGTCGTTGCATGTGGAAGTCGAGGCCCGCAAGAATCCCGAACGGGGAATGACCTTCAGCTTGCGGTTGCCCCTAGTCAGAAGGTACGAGTCATGAACATGCCCTCAGCGGGTGAAGACGCCATCGTCTACATCGTCGACGATGATGAGCAAGTCCGCAAAGCGGTCATGGCCCTCGTCGAGGCGATGGGAGTATCTTCGGAAAGCTATCCCTCGGCGGAAGAATTCTTACGAGCCTACGATGGTCGCCGCCCGGCGTGCCTGGTGACCGACGTGCGGATGCTGGGAATGAGCGGTCTCGAGTTGCAAGAGCGCTTGTTGGATCTGGGCCTCTCGATGTCGGTGATCGTACTGACGGCCTTCGCCACGACGCCGACTACCGTGCGCGCCATGCGCAATGGCGCGCTCACACTCATGGAAAAACCCTGCAACGACGATGAGCTCTGGGAAGCCGTGCGGCGGGGACTGGCCACTGATCGTGAGAACTTCGATCTTGAGCTCCAACGCGGCAGTCTCAAGCAACGATTGGAAGAGCTTACCCCCAAGGAACGCGAGGTGCTCGATTTGATGATTGCCGGTGACGCCAACAAGGTGATTGCCCGCAAACTTGATTGCAGCATTCGCACCGTCGAGAACCACCGCCAGAAAGTGTTTCTGAAAATGCACGCTGACTCGCTCGCCGAACTGGTGCGCATGGCAGTCGCGATGGGCATTGTCCCAAATCTTGCTTAATCGCTGTCGTAATACTTGACGACGATTTACGTCGGTTTTTCTCGCGAAAGCGAATGACTCTGCGGATGTCCGCAGACCCTCATCGGCTACTGCGGATACCTCAAATGCGGCATTTTGCCGAATACTAAAAGGATAAGCATCTTTGCCGAGTGCTAAGCATAACGGTCATCAGCCAGATTGGGGACGCGAGTGCAGATATTCCAGGGACAGGCAAGTATTGGGTTGCCGCAAACGAGAAGAGGGCAGTTTCAAATGTCAGATGAGAATTCCTCCAACACTTCCGCCGTCTACGTCGTCAGCGGTG
>JBGTMM010000271.1:0-4171 GCA_041743635.1 Bythopirellula sp. | reverse complement strand
TCGTGAATGGCCTTCTCCCCTGGATTCGGCGAAGTCCACGCGAGGTACATATTCTGGAAGTCCGGCGCGTCGTACGACTCGTCGCTGCCGCCAAGGCCGTCGTAGAAGCGGTTTGCAGAAACTGGAGTTGTCGTCGCGCCATAGTAATACGGCACACTGCCTGCCATTTGAGGAAACACCGCTGACATCGGCAGCGGATCGAAAAACGCCGCATTGGGTGCGAGCGCGATAGGAACATCAAACGGCGTTCCGGCCAACGAAATACGCTCGACAGCATTCAACTTGGGATCGGTCGCCGCAGCTTGCGAGTTATACCCCACCCCCGTGCCGTTGAATGGCCGGCCGTTGATGAGAATGCGTGATAGTGAAAGTGTACCTGGATCGGTAATGACTGAACCGTCGGCAAGTGGGAAACTCAAAAGGCGGAAGATCGCGGGAGAGGTGGCGTCCGGGCCTGTGCGATAGTAGCCCATGATGCGCGTTGAACGTCCTTTGGCGACACCATCGAGAAAGGTGAGGGTTTGGCCATTGTAGTAGTTTTCAATTTTGCTCAACTCGGCAGCGGGGAGAGTAATGCCCGAGAGCCTGAAAAGATTCGTGTTTGAAGGAGCAATCTGAAACTCGATCATCTGTCCGCCGGTGGGATTCGTCGCTCCTCCTGCCCAAGTGGGAAGCACGGGCCCACCACGACCGCCTGCAGTCCCAATGGTCGTGATAAAACCATCGGTCCCGTACATATCCCGCAGCAGGCTGTGATAGCGCAGGGCGGAGTTTTGGTTTGACGTGTCGCGGATGAGTTGGTTGATCACCTCGCCGAGAAAACCCTTTTGCGAGGCTTCCAGGTTCTTTTGCTCGCCGACCTTCGAATAGCTTTTGTTCGCCCGGCGGTATTGGTTCGACGAACTAATAAACGCCGTGCCGATCAACAGAAACAGCGTGAGCATGCCGAGGATCACGAGCAGCAAAACGCCGCGGCGGGCGGAGGCGCTAGACGTTAGGCGCTGGGCGCTAGTTTTCCGCCCTCCGCCCTCCGCCTTCCGCCTTGTATTTTTGATTGCTTTCATCTCTGTTGCCTTTGTCCAGCGATTCGTTGAATCGCGGCTATACCCCCTCTTATCACCAGGGCCTAACATCTAGCGCCTAGCGCCTTCCTATTCCACATCCACCTGCATCACGCGGGTGTAAGCGTCGATGGCCCCCGGCAGGATCGCCACCCGCAAGTTCGCGTACGAACTCGGTGGCCAGTCAGCCCCCTGCACCATCACGTAGCGAACATCCTTGTTACCGGCACCTGGAAGCGGCTGATTCACACTAACTTCATCATCCATCGCTTGAATCTTGTACCACTTCATCATGAACACGCCGGTGATCTGGTTGACCCCCATCACGGCGATCCAATTCGTCGGCTTGATGCCGTCGAGAGCGAGATCCACGACATTACGATCGTTGGCGTCGCTGTCGTAAATCGCCAGTTCGCTGCTGTTGAGAAATTCCGCGGCAATGAGCCGTTCGCTGCCGGGACTGCCCGCCGTGCTGGTCGAAGGGACGATGTCGCGTTTGTAAAACACAACGGTCGTCACTTCGTAAAACGCGTCCTTGATGTTGGACCCTGGTTGCAGGCCCACCAATGCTCGAATTGAGGTGGGGACAACCGTGGCCAGCCAGGAATAATCGCCCGTGTATTGCCGCGAGAGCAGTTGATCATCCGTGAGGTCGTTTGGTGTGCCGTTATTATTTACTCCCCACCGCTGCACACTTGGCCGATCACCGGCGTCGGGCTGCTCGACGGCGAGGTCGTCGCGCAAGCGAAAGGTGGTTTCCGCGCTTGGACCAGTAATAATGTTGCCGTTGAAACTGTCTTGATCTGGATCAAGCGTAACTCTTCTAAGTGGCCACTGAGTGCCCACCAAGGGATGGTTTAGACTATTCATTTTTGCCGGCCATTCGGGAACTACATTAACCATCTGAGTCGGGACGCCGAATGGAAAAAATGTTCTGTCTAATGTTGCGATTGATTGGGCGGACCCTAAAGGATCGATAATCAATACGTGGCCTGGATCGCTTACATTCTGGAATTTGCCTTGAAAGATAAATGGATAGGCGTAGTTTTGGCCAGGAATGACCCATCTTGTGGGCCGTAAAATCTTTCGCGCCTTAAGTTCTTCAAACGCGATCTGCGCCAGCCCGCTGCTGCGGTCGCGCTTGTCGCCTTCGAGCACGTAGTGGCTCGCCACCGGAAAAATCGCCGCCACCCCCATCAGCCCGAACAGCAGCACAAACATCGAGATCAGCACCTCGATCAGGGTAATGCCAGTGGGAATTGCGGAGTGCGGAGTGCGGAGTGCGGAATGAGAGGGAAGTTCGGAATGCGGAGAATTATTCCGCAATCCGAAATCCGCATTCCGAATTTCTTCTTCACTCCGCAATCCGCAATCCGCAATTTTTTCATTGCCGCACATCCTCTTCCTCGTGATGCCCATGAGCCACGCCGTGCGCCGCTTCAATCTGGGCCTCGCGGGCGGCGAGAGGGTCGTCATCGCGCGTCCCGTCATCCTCATTTGTGCGCGGATCGACCAGCGCGTTCTGATGGAACGTGAGCCGGCCGTCGTTGCCGTTGATCATCAACCACCGGCTATCGAGATTGAGCCAGTTTACCTTTGACTGTCTGTCGCGGAATTCCTCGTCGGAGAGGCTTGTGTTAGTAAAATTGTAGGTTGTGTCAAAGTCGGGATTGCCGTTCTCAACCCGGCCCAACAGGAAAAACACCCGCGAGGCATCGGTAAACCGCTGGCCGTTGACCCACACGCTATCGACGACGCCATTGGGCGAGAACATGATGCCGGATGTGTATTTCAGATACTCACTATTATCATTCGGACGATCCGTGTCAAAGATCGTTCTCATCTCACCAGCTTCAAAACCCGAACTCACCAAGTCAACGGCGACCCCGGCGGGAAATTGGAAGGGAGGCTCTCCGGAAACGATGATCCGCTCCTTGGGGCTGCCATTCGTTCGTTCGTCACCCATCGGCTGGCGATGAATGCCATATGTGTACCCACCCGGCGGCACAGCCAGGGGCGGGACTCTGGTTCCTTGCAGCACCTCATCGAGACGGATACATATCCTTGCGGTGGTCTCATTCACAGTGTTTAGAGAGCCGTTTCTAACATCGTCGACAGTGACGAAGCGATTTCCCTGTGCTTCGATGATGTCGCCCACTTGAATGATCTGGGTCGGGATGGGGTCGGGAATCACTGCGCCCGAACTATCTCGCATGGCCGACTGAAAATTCACTCGGTACAAAGGTGCTTTGAGATAACTCTTAAACTGGCTACCGTTGTAAAGCTCCGGCTCGGTTGGCGAAATCATCAAAGGGACAATATCCACTCGCGAAAGCGTGCTTGAACCCGGATACACGGGCGGCACCTGCATCTGAAACGCTTCCAGGGCAACGCCGCTGCCAGCGGCCCAACTTTCGACCATTGTATCGCTGGGCTTATAGCGGGTACTATCGACGGACGACTCCCGAAAACCCACCCCCACCGGCCGGCCAATCCGCGCCGCCTCGGCTTGGGCTTGCATAAAATAAGTCTGCAGCGCCCGCGAGGCCTCGCCGATCTTGCGGGCGTCATTATTCGGCGACACAAGCGGCAACACCCCCGCCACGAGCGTGACCAAAATCACGACCACGACCATCAGCTCGATCAGGGTCATGCCAAGCCGAGTGCGGAGTGCGGAGTGCGGAGTGCGGAATTGAATTCCGAATTCCAACTTCCGCATTCCGAATTTCTTTTTTATTCCGCATTCCGCAATCCGCATTCCGCATTTATTTTTCATTTTCATCACCTCTTCCTCCGGTCGCTCACGCTCCCGGCTCGCCTCTCGCGCCCCTGTCGTGTCTTGAATTCATTCCGCAATCCGCAATCCGAATTCCGCAATTTTTCCTTACCGTCCCTCTTGGAGATGGTTGTGGATGTTGTCGATAGAAAGGTCTTCGCCATCCGCAATAGCAGGTGCTCCCATTGCGTAATTTGTATCTTCATCGTTGGGAAAATAAGGATTCAATCCACATCCGGTAGGACTATTGGGAAAAGACATGACAATCCCACGAGCACTGATTATGTCTGGCTCACCGTCTGGACCTCCAGAAAAAATGAGTGGCACGATTCGA
>JBGTMM010000270.1:0-3000 GCA_041743635.1 Bythopirellula sp. | reverse complement strand
CGGCCGTGACGGCGACCACGCCGGTTCCGCAGCCGACGTCTAGCACGCGTTGGCCGGCGCGCACCCTGGCATACTTCACCAATTGCGCCGCGACCGGAGTCGTGAAGACCTCCAGCGGTGCGAAATGCGCCCAACCCAGTTTTTGTGCCGCCTTAAAGTCTTGAAACGGATCCATGTTTATCGAGCTCGAGGAAAAAGCGTGCCAATCCAACGCAACCTTATGCGCCGGCCGACTCGGCTGTCAATCGCTCAAAGCCGAGGATAACCACTCTGTGGATGGCTGCGGAAACGGACAATCCCGAACTTAGTCCGCCGCAATCCAGGCGACCCCATTTTTTTCCGGAAATAGGCTACGCCCCTGTCACAAATTGCTCCTTCCGGCGAATGAGGGGTGAAATGAGCACTCCCAAGGAGCCCAAAGCCATGAATCGCGCCTTAATTCGACTCGATGGATACGTGCTGGATCAGTTTCATCCGCAATCCCGGGGCTTGTTTCCCGGTTACTCGCGAACGCTGGAGATCCTTTTTACAGTGGGCAAAACCTCGGATTGGGGGCAGTTGCAACGGCCTACGGTTGATGGCTGGCTCGCGGCCGCCACAATTCGCACTCAGACACGGCACCTTTATGGACGAATCCTCATCGACGTATTGTCGTGCAGCAAATCGACTAACCCTTACATGAACATCGGCGGGGGCATTTCGACCGGCGCCGAGACGTTTGAAGAACTGCGGCGCAGCGTGTTCAAGACCTTTGCTCACGAAACTTTCCACGTCGTTCAGTCCTGGCTGCTCGGCGGAAAGCACGTTTTGATTGGTCGAAGTTGGGACCACATCTACAGCAATTGGCTACTATTGGGGGGAGAGGCGATTTACCAAAAAGACCTCTACGAGCAGGCTGCGTTTGCCAGATCCAGAGAGGTCTCTGGCAAGTTTTTTCGGCAGGTTGACCAGGGGAAATTCGATTTCTTGTTTGCCTTGGATGTTTTACACCAGGTGCGCGCTCCCTCATCAACTGAACGCGCCAAGACAAGTTCCAAAGCAGCCCAAGCTAGCCGGTAGGGATTGTTACGCCGCTCGCATTATCTCGCAGGTCAGCTTGAACATGGCTTCGTGGATGCGCAGGAAGAAATTGCCTCCGCGGTTGGCGAGTACCACGACCGTGATCCGGTCAGTGACGAAGTGCGAGTAGCAGGTCGCGAACCCTGGGTCGCCGCCGCTGTGTCCGACGACTCGTTGGCCCTCGAACTCGTTGACCGCCCAGCCCAGCCCGTACCCCGTCTCCCGGGCCGTTGGCAATCGCAGGGGGCGCCACATCTCCTGCAAGCTTTTCCTTCGCAGCACCTCGCCCCTGCCGAGGCTGATGTCCCGAGCGGCCACATCACCCGGGCGGCCAGAAACTGGTCGTATGTTTGCCCGCTGACCGTCGCGATAACTTCCCCGAGCAGAAGATAGCCGGTGTTGCAGTAGGCAAACCCGCCCCCGGTCCAGTTCCAGCACGCCGTCCTCGACTAAGAGCATGACCGCAGTCGCGGTGAATATCTTGGTGATCGAGGCGAGCGGGTAGACCGTCTGCTCGGTGGCCGGCCTCGCCGCGGCGATGTCGGCCAGGCCGAAGCCCCTTGCGCAAATGATTTGTCCGTCCCGCACGACGGCTAGCGAGAGACCGGGGATCATCCACCGCCGCATCGTGCGCCCAATGAGCTGATCCATGAAAGCCATCCAAAGGTTCGTACATCGTGGTCGCTAGCCACGGGTAACGGCGCACAAGTCACAAAGCGACGACGATGGTGTAGCCTAGGATGCAAATCCCACGATCCAGGTTCAGAATAAAAACATCCCAATAGCTCTGGCGGGGCCATCGCGTGCCTGCCAGCCAGCAAAAAGTTGCATTCGCCGCCGCGGCTAGATACGACGACCTGAAGTTATTGGAGTACTGCCTCAGGCTGATCGCCACGGCGGAGAAGACGTTCGCCAGCTTCGACGACCGCGACACGGTGTTTGTGGCCAACGGCTTGGGGCTCGATACGGCCAGGATCCAAACCGGCGCCGGCGCAGACACGGTCACGGTTCGCAACGAGACGGCGGACCGGCTCGAAATCGACGCAGGTGCTGGCGGCGATACGGTGGACGTGCGCGCTTCGGTGTTCGATCGGCTGTTCGCGCTATTGGGCGACGACGACGACAGGAGCAAGCCGAGAAAACAGAGAGTCCTCTGCAATCACCTTGAAAATTCGGTGGTCATAACCGAATTTTCAAGGTAGACTTGTGGTGATGGTCCACCGCGACGAAGAACTCGACGTGCTCCAAAGTCTGCTGAGGCGGCATCGTGTGGTCGGCATTCTCGGTGCGCGGCAAGTCGGCAAGACTACGCTGGCCAAAAGCCTGGCCGCGCGATTGAAGCAACCGGCGGTGTATTTCGACTTGGAGAACCCGACGGACCAGGCCCGGCTCGCCGAGCCTTTGCTGGCGCTCGAACAGCTCGGGGGATTAATCGTCATTGACGAAATCCAAAGATCGCCTCAATTGTTCGAGATCTTGCGCGTTCTCGTGGATCGGCCGCGCCCGGCGCGGCGATTCCTCGTTCTCGGCAGTGCCTCGCCGGACCTGCTGCGGCAAAGCTCAGAGACATTGGCCGGCCGCATCGTCTATCATGAGCTCAAAGGATTTTCGCTGGGCGAGATTGGGGCCGAAAACTACCGGCGACTCTGGCTGCGCGGCGGCTTTCCGCGCGCCTACCTGGCCCGTTCGCAGGCGGCCAGCTTCGAGTGGCGCGAGGCCTTCATACGCACCTTTCTGGAGCGGGATCTGCCGAGTCTGGGCATTACAATCGCCGCGCCGACGCTGCGTCGTTTCTGGACCATGTTGGCCCATTATCACGGCCAGACCTGGAACTCATCGGAATTCGGCCGCTCGTTCGGCGTCGCCGATACGACCGTGCGCCACTACTTGGACTTGCTCACCGCGGCCCTCGTCGTTCGACAACTCCAGCCTTGGCATGAA
>JBGTMM010000269.1:0-3835 GCA_041743635.1 Bythopirellula sp. | reverse complement strand
TTTTACGGTCAACTCACCGATCGATACGACTGTATTTAGCCTTACAGATTCGGAAGTCTGTTTGCGCGAAGCCATATTTCGAGCCGAGCAATTTCCCGACCATGACACAATTGATTTTGCCTCCAGCCTCAACGCCGAGATCATTGACCTTGCCTTTGGTGAGCTTGCGATCACCAAAGGCGTCACGATTGACGCCTCGATGCTTACGGGCGGCATCACCATCAACGCAGGCGGCGATCAGATAGTCGGTAACTTCGACACTTCGCGAATTTTCAATATTTCTCTGAGCGGCAATGAAGCAGTCCTTCTCAAACATCTCACAATGACGGGTGCCGACACGAATGCCAGTGGTGCTGCGATCCAGTTTCTCGGAGGGGGATCCGGCCTGGAATTATTATCAATAGTCGATAGTACGATATCTGGTAACTCCGCGTATAATCATGGCGGAGGAATCTATGCCAGACGTGGGAGTCTAAATATCACTGGCAGCACGATCAGTAGTAACAAAGGTGATGTGGGAGCAGGTGTGGCAGCAGAAGACATGCGAACCGTCACGGTTACTAATACCGAGTTCATTGATAATGAAGCGTTTAGCTGGGGCGGCGGTTTGCATGTCAGTACCGGCCACAGTGCCTCAGTATTTCAAACCGTAGCTACTATCAGTGATAGCCATTTTATCGACAATAAGGCATTGTTTATCTCCGGCTATGGTGGTGGAGGCATTCATGTTGACTTCGGGACTTCCTCCGGTCCATTCCCCATCTTTAACCTAGTCAACAGTACCTTGAGCGGGAATGAATCCGCACACGACGGAGGAGGATTATGGTTTTGCCCTAAATACGAGGGGACACTGAATATGGTCAACACCACTGTTTCAGGAAACAGTGCGGCCAACCAGGGGGGCGGCGTTTGGATCTACCGCCTTGCAGACCAAAACCAGCCCCAATACGTGGTCAAGGCGAATCTCGATCATGTGACGATCACCGAAAACGAATCTCTCGATGGTGGCGGATTATACAGTCCTAACAGCAATAAAGTTATCACTACCCTGAAACACACCATCGTCTCGGGCAATACTCTGGTGGGGAGTTCAACCGCAAACAACGTCGCCGGCAGGATTGAAGCTGTTTCTGCCTACAACTTGCTTGGCACCAGCAGTGCCGCGTTGCCTACAGGCCCGGGAAACATCCTCAACAACAACTCCCCAGGTTTGGCCGCGCTGGCCGATAACGGCGGACCGACAATGACGCACGCTTTAAGTGCTGGTGGTCCGGCAGTTAATACCGGTGACCCTACGTTTTCTGGTGATCCCCTCTTTGACCAACGCGGCAATCCCTTTGCCCGTGTTGCCGGCGGACGCATCGACATCGGTGCGTATGAACTTCAAGCCGATGCCCTCCCGCCCAAGATCATCAACGTCACTATCAGCGGTTCTCTTTCGACTCATCTTCCTCACTCTTTCAACGGACCGGATGACAATCTCGATTTCGACGGCTCGGGCAAGCAGCTTCGCACGGTACCCGTGGGTGGGGCCGATACCGTGACGATCCAGTTCAGCGAGCTGATCGACCCCACCACGCTCACCGCAGGGAGCCTGACTTTGCAGCCACTGAGAAATTTCATGGCTCCCGCGCTCGCGTCAGGTGGGTTTACGGCTTTTAATCCCAGCACCAACACCGCTTCCTGGAAGTTTAGCACGCCGTTTGTGAAAGATCAGTACGTTATCGAGCTCTCCGATAACGTGATGGACGCGGCGGGCAATAAGCTCGACGGCGAGTGGACCAACCCCTACAGCGTGACGACGACCAACGCGCTGGTGAGTGAATTCCCCTCCGGCAACGGCGTGGCGGGAGGCAAGTTCAATTTCGTGTTCACGATCCTCGAGGGCGACGCGAACCTTTCGAATACCGTTGATGGCCTCGACATGTTTATATTCAACGCTCACTTTGGTGGATCGGGGCACACGTTCATCCAAGCCGATTACGACGGCGATGGCGACACGGATTCCGCTGACAATGCCTTCTGGCAAACAAATTACGGACTCTATTTTCGCGAGCTCTATCTCGCTGATTTCAACGCCGATGGTAAGGTCAACGGCCTCGATTATTTTATCTGGTCAGCCAATATCGGCATGTCTAACGCCACGCTCGCTGATGGCGACGCCGACCACGATCACGACGTGGACGGCGATGATCTGAGGTATTTTCAGATTCAGTTTGCCACATCACTCCTGTGGGTGATGTGAGTGGCGCGCGGCCGGTGAGGAGTGACAGGCGGGCCGCCTGTTGCTACGGCTTGATGCGAGGGGTGGCGAAACTCAAACTTCCAGATTGCGAAAGGCCTTCAGGCCGCTGCGCAGCGGGATGATGGTCACCATAGCCGCCAGCAGCAAGACTCCTCCCAGGCCCAGTACCACCCAAAGTTCAAGATTCTTCGGCTGGCCAATCTGTGATTGGAGATCGGCATCGCTCGTGAGCAAATAAAAGTGGCAGGGCAACGCGGTCATTAACACGACCAGCAAAATATAAATCGCGCTGAGCACCAAATTGAGCGTTCCGCCGAACCCAGCGGCGATTTTCGACGGCGATTGCTCGCGAAAGTCCGGCATGATCGCCCCCAGGCCCACGGCCATTCCCGAGAGGCCGATGCACAATAGCACACTGATGAATTGGTGGATGAGCATCACGAGCAGCGATACTTCGAGCAAGATGTCGCTCGCCAGCACCAGCACCGCGCACGGTAGCCACGACCCGCAAGCAGCGAACACAAATTTGCCCCAGAGAATCGTGTCCCGCTCGATCGGTAGCCGGCCCAAAATCCAAAACCGCCGCCCCTCCAAACTGATCAGCGGGTAAATGAACCGTGTGGTGAAGGTCGAGAGAATCAGCCCCACCACCGCCAGATTCAAGAAACTCACGATGTTCACCCAAGTCATGATGCTCAGATCGGCCCGATGCTGACGGAAGCGGTCGATGTTGGCGAAGTAGAGCATCAACAATCCGAAAAAGATGATGAACTGCGACCACTGCACCGGATCGCGGCGGAACAGGCGAATATCCTTGATGATCAAGAGCTGCGTCTCGCGCGGCAGGAAAAACATCAATTTCTCAAAGAACCGATCGATCCAGACCATGCCGGCGCGCGCCTCGCGAGCTTGGCGCGAGTTGAGCCCGTAATAGCTCTCGCGGTACACGAGCCCGCCGACCCAGAGCAGCACCACGTGCAGGAATAAGGCATTGGAGACCAACACGACCAGGTACTGGCCACTCTTCAGCCAAGGCAAATCACCCGTATCACTACCTTGCCGACGAGCAGAATCCAGCAGTCCATTGCTGAGCCACGTGCTGGGCAGCCACTCGCCCCGTGTGAACTCAAACCGCCGAAAAGTTTGCTTGAACCACGCCGTCCCCAAGAGATCGGCATTGTCGATGTCGAGAGTCTGCCAAATCGACGAGTAGGCAATGGCCACGACAATCAGAGCAATCACCCCCACAACGATTCGCCGCAGGTGCGGCACGCGGCTGATAAGCAAGAGACAGGTGATCGCTCCCACCGCGCAAGGAATGTAAGCGAACGAAATCATCAGCCCGGGCAAGTAAGCGTAATAGTACCAGGGCGCTTTCACGACAAGCCCGTAGGCGATCATCATGGGGCTAGCCAACAGAAAGAAGCCCCAACTGCTGAAGAATAAGGCTTCCTGGAAGCGATAGAAAACTAATCGCGAATCGCGCACCGGTAGCGTCAGTAGCAGGGTGGTTTCATTCGACGCGTACAAGCCCCCATACAGAATGATGCCGGAGGAAAAAACCAGCATCACCTGAAGCGACATAAAAAA
>JBGTMM010000268.1:0-2608 GCA_041743635.1 Bythopirellula sp. | reverse complement strand
TTGCCGGGTGTGCCCAGAAAGGAAATCCCGGGAGCAAGCGGATCGATCTCCACGATGTGAATCGCCAGTTCGCGGCTAAATGGATTTGGCAGCGGGTCGCCAAGTGACTGCACAATTTGATAGTGCGTAATTCCAATGAACGGTGACGACGTTTGCGTGATCGACTGCAGGTAGCTGGGAATCGCCGCGGCGGAAGCGAATGGACTGCTCAAGAAAACTGACAGATTTGTCAGCAAAACGCCAAACACGGAAACGAAAGGATAAGATCGATGGCTACTAATCATGATTCGTCGAACGGTGTGGTGAAAGAAACAGCAAGTGCGCGCGGCTATGAAAACAGGAGTAAGTTTCACCATAAACCATCCACGACTCTGTGCAACACACTCTGCGGAGACGCGCCAAAGAACTGCGCATAGGTGATAATACCGCGGCGAAATGGGGCTCCTGAGCAAGAAATGGTAATCGTGTGCTGGATTTGACATTTTGCAAATCTGCGCAACAACGACAAAATCTTGCGCGAAAATTGTTGAACACTTCGTAATCCTCGACTAAACTGGACAAAGTGCCCGGAGGGTCCAGGCACCGGCTATTCTTTTCGTTTTTCGTTTCTTGACACTACTTCGCTGAGAATAACGTTTCAGCAGGAGGGGAGACTAATGAGAGTTACACGCTTGACGAGACTACTCGCGCTTGTCGCAGTTGCGGCCATGGCCAGCGCAACGCACGCCGCCTTTATTGTTGAGGCCGATAACGTCGCACCAGCGGGCAAGGCCAACGCCAACTTTTCTTCGCTCGGCCATTCCTTCTCGACCACGCCCAGCTTTGCAGCGGGTTTGAGCGGTAACCAAAGCATCTTTGGCAATCCAGCCAACGCCACGGGTCCCGACCAGTACACATTCCGCTATACTCCCGGCACGGACGCAGACAACACCACCTATACGCCCTTACAAAACCTTGGCAACAGCCAAGCGACCGACGCGGACGGGCTCGGTCCCATCGCGCCGGTGTATTTGAACCTCCCGCAATTGGCCACCGGCGCGACAGGCGGCGGTACGGGCCTCTACAACGTCTACTTCACCACTCCGCAGACGACGGGATCAAATCCTCTCGGCTCGCAGTTCGTAATCACCCACGATGGAATTCTAAGTCCGACGGCCCTGAATCCCGTGAACACGAACAACGGCGGGACGGGCCCGGATACGTCCGCTCCTGGCGATGCGATTCACGTAGGCGGCGCTAACGACCGCTGGTTGAAAATCGCTAGCCTCGTGCATCTAACCGCCGGGACCGCGTACACGGTCACACAAACGGCGAATGCAGCCACGTTCGTTTCCCAGCGCGCCCACGGCGTGATGTGGGAATTTGTCCGCATCCCCGAGCCGGCGACCTTTGCCCTGGCCGGCATGGCCCTGGTAGGCATGGCGAGCACCCGTCGCCGCACCGCCTTAGCCAAGGATGTTAAGTAAAAAAAAATAGCGGGGGGCACTAGCCCCCGGTTGATTAACACCCGCGAGCCGCCCTGACCTTTCTCAGAGCGGCTCTTTTCATGCAGTCGCCAAAAAGATCACCGACCGCAGCGAGCCGCAAACGTTTCCCGCTCTCGATCAATCAGGTCGCGGTCGAACTGCCCACGCAGCACCGCGCCATAAACCACCAGGTCGCGGGTGAGCATCTTCAGCCGCTGGGACTGTCGCGGATTGATGATCCGCCCGTGGCGTTCGAGTTCTTGGTCGCGGTAGCACAAATGGGGACTTCCGCGGGGCCCGCGCAGCGGGTGAATGCCGACTCGAATTCCTTGGGCATGACCCCCAGAGGGGCTGGGCTGGCACGGAATGATTCGTTGCAGGGTTTCGATCGCCTAGAATGGCAACACTCGCACGGGACATCTGCTCTCGTCCACGACGACAATTGCCCCAGCAGCCAAGTCGGCGTCGTGTTGTTTCAAGGCAGCGATCACGACACCTTCCAGATAGCCAGGCAAGACATCGTCTGCACGCACCTGCAACACGCTGGGGCCAGCCGCATGTGTCAGAGCCAACATCGTGCCGAAATCCAGGTCGTGAGTAAACACGATTTGGCCATGCTCCTCAGCCCAGTCCATGATCGCACGATCCGTGGCTCGCGGGTCGCCCACCGTGGACCAGTGAACCGCTGACCAGCCATGCTGCAATAGCACGGGCACCCAAGCGGGCGACAGATTCATGTCGATCAGAATGCTGACACTCATGCTTGGCCGAGCGGGACTTCCCGTTCCTCGACCCTCCAAGCCGCGTAGGCTAGCGCTTGCTCAATGTCCTCCGATTCAAGATAGGGATACGCATTAAGAATCTCTTCGCGCGCTCGGCCAGCCGCCAGCAGACCAACGATTGTGCCTACCGTGACGCGCAGGCCCCGGACGCAAGCCTTACCACCCATGACGGCGGGATCGAGTGTAATACGCGTCAATTGTTTCATATGTGACCTCCGATTCGAATAGGCTTCTGATTATACCACGAGTTGCTGCCGGGAAAATCACTTAAAACCTCGAGACCACTGCTCCGGCGGCGAACATCGGCTTGATCGGTGGAACGCGTTGATAACATGCATGCACCTCTTGCGACTAACGATG
>JBGTMM010000267.1:0-7123 GCA_041743635.1 Bythopirellula sp. | reverse complement strand
CGCTGAGTTCCGCGGGACGAATCCAGCGCATCTGCTTGTCTCTGCTGAGCCGACCTGATGCGTATTGTGCGGCGTAGCAATCGAGCGTGATGCGGAATCGCGTCACCCCGTGCTTAATGGTGGTGAGCAGGCCAGCCGGCTCGATAGTGATGCCGGTTTGTTGGCGAACTTTTGCGATCAGTTCGTTTTGGATGAAAAGCGGATTTTGGCTCGTGATTTCAAAGCGAGGAAAGTCCCACAAGCCAGCCCAGCGTTCGTTGATGCCGCATTGGAGAATGAGGATTTGACCGTGTTTCTTGACAACCACGGCCGCCTCGCGCAGGTCGGTGAACTTTTGCTTTGCAGCGGCCTTGGGAATTGCATCCTGTAAACCCGCTTGAAAAGCCTCACACTGTTGGGAGACGGGGCACTTGTCGCATCGTGGCGTTACGGGCGTGCAGACCAGCGAACCGAGTTCCATGAGGGCTTGGTTGAACTGGGCGACGTGCGTCCGTGGCAAAATTTCCTCGGCCGTGGTCCACAGAAGTTTTTGCCCCGCTGACTTAGTGGGGTCGCCAGGATACGCCAAGAGCCGTGTGAGGAGTCGAATCGTGTTTGCTTCGAGAATCGGTGCCCGTTGGTTGTAGGCGATGGAAGCAATTGCCCCGGCGGTGTAGCGACCAATGCCGGGCAAAGTTTGGAGCGTGGCAACGTCGCGGGGAAATTCTCCGCCATGCAGGGCGACAACCTGTTTCGCGGCGGCATGCAAGCCTCGCGCGCGGCGATAGTAACCCAAGCCTTCCCACAAACGCAGGACTTGAGATTCATCGGCCGCGGCAAGTTTTTCGACTATGGGGAATTGTTTGAGGAACCGTTCAAAATACGGCGTCACCGCGGCGACGGTCGTTTGTTGCAGCATCACTTCACTAACCCACACTCGATAGGGATCCTGCGACTTTCGCCAAGGGAGATCCCGTTTGTGGTGGGAGTACCACGCTAAAAGGCGGCGGCGGAAGGATTGTTTCCACTTGGAATCGAGCGCGGGGGAGTTTGTGCAATCCGTTGCCATAATTCCTCGGATAGATTTCACGCAGAGGCGCAGGGGACGCAGAGAGTTAATTAGTCTTGCCTCCGCGACCTCTGCGCCTCTGCGTGAGAAAATTTTGTTTGAATCTGCACCAACGGTTTTTGATCGGACGCACAACTGCCACAAGAACCGCAACTGCCGGTACGCTTCTGCATGATGCGCAGCCAACTGGCTTGCCCGAGATAGGCAGCTGCGACGGCGACGATCAGTAGTGCAATAAAATCTTGCATTTCACAACCAAATGCGGCTGGTAACTTGGTAAGTAATAAAAGCACCTACATAAGCGAGAGCAGTCATGTAGCTAAACGCGAACACGGGCCAGCGCCAGCTATTCGTTTCGCGTTTGATCACCGCCAGCGTTGCCGCGCATTGGGCACAGAGTGCGAAGAACACCATCAGCGACAGCGCCACGGGCAAATTGTACACCGGTTTGCCGCTGTCGTCCCAGCGGGCGGCTTGCAACCGGCTTTGTAGGCGAGTTTGATCCGAGTCCTCGCCGACGTCGAGTTCACCTCCGAGATTATAAATCACGCCGAGGACGCCCATCACCACCTCACGGGCGGGGAACGAAGCGATGGCCGCACTGCCGATGCGCCAGTCCCAGCCCAAAGGCCGCACGACCGGTTCGATGAATTTCCCAGCACGACCGAGAAAACTGAATTGCTGGTGGAGGCTATCGGTGAGATATTCGAGATTTTCCGGTTCATTGAACGCGGCGAGTTCCTGTTCCGCGGCTTGGCGTTCACTGGTGCCGGGCTCTGTAGTTGCGATATGCCCGGTTAGCCCGGCCTGCTGAGCGGCAAGGGCTTCGGCAACACGTTCTTCTGAACGAGGATAGTACGCTAATGCCCAAACGATGATCGTGATCGCGAAAATGAGCGTTCCCGCGACGTAAAGAAAATCCCAGCCTCGCTCGGCCATACGGAAAAAAACGTTGCGCATAGAGGGCATTTTGTAGCTGGGCAGCTCCAGGACAAACGGCGGGGTTTCGCTGCGGAGCAGAGTGTTCTTGAGCAACCAAGCAACCACCACGGCGGCGGCAATGCCCACGCCATACATAACGACCATCGTAAGCCCTTGCAGTCCGACAATTCCGCCGAGGTAGTGCTCGGCGGGGACGAAGGCGCTGATCAAAATAATGTAAACCGGCAAGCGCGCCGAACAACTCATCAACGGGGCTATGAGAATCGTGGCCAAACGGTCGCGGCGATTTTCGATCACGCGCGTGGCCATGATCCCCGGCACGGCGCAGGCGAACGATGACAGGAGCGGAATAAACGACCTGCCATTGAGCCCCACGCCGGCCATCACACGATCCATGAGATACGCCGCCCGCGCCATGTAGCCGCAATCTTCAAGCACGGCGATAAATGCGAACAGGATGAGAATTTGCGGTAAGAAAATTACGACCGCCCCCACCCCACCGATGATGCCATCGACCAGAAGCGATTGTAGCGCACCCTCGGGAATCATGCCGCTCGCCAAATCAGCGAGCCAGCTTACGCCCTGGTCGACCAGCCCCATGGCCGGCGCGGCGAAGCGGAAAATCGACGAGAACAACAGCGTCATCACGGCGATCAACACCAAAGAGCCCCACACTTTGTGCGTTAGTACGGCGTCGATACGGTCGCTGGCCGTGAAGTGTTTACGATCAGGGTCATGCACGACGCCGTCGAGGATTTTGCCGACCCAGTCATAGCGGGCCATCGCTTCCACCGCGGGAACGGGGTAACCCGACTCGGCAAGCGAACTGCGAATCACGCAAAGTTCGGCGTGTCCAATTGCTTGTTCACTAGGCAGTAATTGATGTTCCAGATAACCGTTGCCGTCGAGAATCAACCTCTCGACCAAGTAGCGGGGCAGGGGATCTTCGCGCTCGGCGTTGAGATGTGCGGAAAGTTGGTCAGTGTGCTCTTGAAACACGGAGGGAAAGGGGTCGGTTGGTTCGCGCTCATTGCATTCCGCTGAGGCAATCAGAGCCAACTTGAGTTCTTCAAGACCCTGGCCGCGGCTGGCTTGAATCGGGATCACCGGCACGCCGAGTCGTTCGGCGAGTCCCGCGACATCGATTTCAATTCCACGATCCGCCGCCACGTCGACCATATTGAGTGCGACCACGGTCGGGAGACCACACGAGAGTACTTGACTCACGAGATACAGATTCCGCTGCAGGTTGGCCGCGTCGACAATCGAAAGCACAATGTCGGGAGGTGATTCGCCCGCACGGCGGCCCAAGAGCACGTCAACCGTCACCATTTCATCAGGTGATCGCGGCGCGAGGCTGTAAGTTCCCGGCAAGTCGATGACTTCAAAGTGTTCCGCGCCATGGCGGAAGTGGCCGATCTTTTTCTCGACCGTTACACCCGGATAGTTGCCGACCCGCTGTTGCACCCCCGCGAGGGCGTTAAAAAGCGAGGACTTCCCCGTATTGGGATTGCCAATGAGAGCGACGCGAATCGTCGAGCGCAAAGTTGTGGTCGACATCCAGAATGTTTCCACTTCGATTTGCTCGGCTTCGGTGCGTCGCATGCAGAGGCGATACCCGCGCAGCTCGTATTCCAACGGATCGCCCAATGGGGCAGAACCGACCAATCGTATCGCAACTCCCGGCGTCACGCCCATTTCCATTAAGCGTTGCGCGATCTCGCCGCTCTTGGAGAGTTGAACGACTTTGGCCGATTGGCCCAAGCCAAGCTGAGCGAGCGAGGTCATACTAAATGCCTCGCGGCAGGAAGTGGCGATACCAACGCTTGCCACAGTTCATCGCCTCTCACACTGAGCCGAGCCCCCTTGAGGATGCACGTGCTGCCCGGGCGAACCATTTTCAAGTGTGTTTCACTGCGGAAGCCCATTTCGGCGAGATGACGCACAAGCTCGGCTGAACCGACCATTGAATCCAGGCAAGCGAACTCACCAGCTCGCAATGCGAAGAATAATAATACGGGACCCATAAATATTGATTGATTAAATCCAAATTGAGACAAAGTATCAATTAAAGAATGGATTTTAGACCATGTTAGGTAAATCATCAACATGCACTTAAATGGGCTTGGGTAGATCGTCAGTCATTCAATCTGGACTTATGGGCATCAATAGCAACATCGACCATGCCTACTAGAGAACAAAGTAGCTAACTCAAGCAGCTTGTTGTTACTGTCTCTACACGCAGGATTATTTGAGTTTCTCGGGTTGGAGAATTATTTGAGTTTCTCGGGTTGGAGAATCGAATCCTGGTTCACTTACAGGTTTCTTTTCGCCCAGTATTTTGTGCCCTAACTTCGTGTAAAAAATGTCGGCATGGCCTTTGCCTATCAATTGTTCGGGGAAGCGGTTTCCCCTATCTCAGTGCCTACCAAATGGAAAGGAATACACTATGAAATTGTTCAGCCTATTATCGTTGACACTAATGCTTCTCGTCGGCTGTGCTGACACGACAACCACCGACACAACCGCGGATACAAACGGCGCGGACACCGACCGTTATGAAGTAAGCCGACCAGTTCTTGACAATGAAGTTCCCGACGCGAATCCAGACGACTCATCAATGGCAACTGACGACGCAATTGGCAGCAGCGGAACGATTTCTCCTGAAACCGGCTTGGAGTCGGACCTTAGTCCCACTACAAATGAGGACAGTACCACACCGTTCGACCAAAACGAGAATCAAGCGGACATCGACCTCACTGCTAACATTCGTAGTCAAGTCACTGACACGGAAATGTCGGTAGCGGCCCAGAACGTCGAGATCGTCACTCAGAACGGCAAGGTCACATTAAGTGGCGATGTTGCTAACCAACAAGAAAAGGATCGCATTGAAGAGATCGCCGTCAAAGTGGCTGGCGAAGGCAATGTTGTTAACCAATTAAAAATTGACAATGAATAATTTTAAGGAATGAATCTCATGCAAAGATCAATACATAGTACCGTTAAAAATCAGAACGAAGCATCGAAACTTGTTGACTCCCTAAAGCGAGGTGGATTTCGAAGTGAAGACATTTCGGTTTTGATGTCCGACAAAAAAGGGACCAAGGATTTTGCCGAAACCAATGAAACTAAAGCCCCCGAAGGTGCCGCTGTTGGCGCGGGGACCGGCGCTCTCTTGGGAGGCGGCCTCGGCTGGCTCACTGGAGTAGGTGCCCTGGCAATTCCCGGAGTGGGCCCCCTGATTGCCGCTGGACCAATCATGGCTGCCCTGAGTGGCGCTGCACTAGGTGGCACGTTAGGGGGAATCACAGGTGCTTTAATTGGAATGGGCATTCCTGAAGAAGATGCCAAACGTTATGAGTCCAGCATTAACTCAGGCAACGTATTAGTTTCGGTCCATTCAGACGACGAGGCAGAAACCAACCGCGCCCGCGAGATCTTCTCAGCAGCAGGTGCCGAAAACATTGCTGCATCGCAGGAAGCAGTGGGAACCCAGAGTTACCGAGCCTAGTCGGATATGCCCAACTTGGCTGTAGGCTTGAAAATTAGAACACCGCTCCTCGGGGCGGTGTTTTTTTGTTCCAAGGCTTGGAAGTATTAAACGAGGAAGTCCTTGATTATCGTTATTGCGATTTACTGTTCTTTTATCGCAGCGACAAGTTCCACGATCGCTTTCTTGCCGTCGCCGAAAAGCATTAGGCAATTGTCTTGAGCAAAGAGCGGGTTGGGAATCCCCGCGAAGCCGGGGCTGAGACTGCGCTTAACCACCACCACCGTGCGGGCTTCGCCGACATTGAGAATCGGCATGCCGGCAATGGGGCTGGTGGGGTCAGTGTTGGCGAGCGGATTCACCACGTCGTTGGCACCGATGACGATCGCCACGTCGCATTGGGGAAATGTAGGATTAATTTCGTCCATTTCCTTGAGTTGGTCGTATGGCACGTCGGCTTCGGCCAGCAGCACGTTCATGTGCCCTGGCATGCGGCCCGCGACGGGGTGAATCGCGTATTCGACAATCGTGCCTTTGGCCTCAAGCAGCGAGGCGAGCTCACGGACACTGTGCTGCGCTTGGGCCACCGCCAAACCGTAGCCAGGAACCACAATGACTCGCTGCACGCCATCGAGCATCATGGCCACTTCTTCGGCTGACGTACTCTTGATTTTGCCGGAGTACACTTCATCGTCTGTAGGACCGCCTGCCGAGGGCTCGAACTTTCCGAAGAGCACGTTTGCAAGTGAGCGATTCATCGCCTTGCACATGATGCTGGTAAGAATAATTCCCGAAGCCCCCACGAGGGCTCCCGCAACAATTAAAACATTGTTGTTGATCACAAAGCCCGCGGCTGAAGCCGCCATGCCAGAGTAGCTGTTCAGTAGCGCAATCACCACCGGCATATCGGCACCACCGATGGGGGTAACAAGAAACACGCCCAACACAAGCGAGATGGAACAGAGAATCCAATATTCCCAAGCCGTGCCGTCTATCATCTCCAGCGAAAGCAAAAAACCAGCGCCAAACATCGTAGCGTTGATTGCCAATTGGCCGGGGAAAGCGAATGGCTTACGGAATTGTGGCAACTCTTGCAGTTTGCCCGCAGCCACCAAGGAACCGGTAAAAGTCACCGATCCGATCAATCCCGTCAGTCCCGCAGCTAAGCCAGCAACTCCCGCGTTCGGTAAGCCAGCGGTAGGAATTTCCACGGCGGCTACCATCACCGAGGCAATTCCGCCAAAGCCATTGAACAGGGCAACCAACTGGGGCATCTGCGTCATTTGCACGAAGCTCGCAAACCACACCCCGATCGCCGTACCGACCGCGATACCGGCAATGGCCAGAAACCAATGCGTCTCGGTACTGATCAGCGTTACCAGTACCGCAATGAACATTCCCACGGCACCGAGCAGATTGCCTCGAACGGCCGTCTTGGGATGGGTCATCCCCTTGATACCCAGGATGAACAACGACGAGGCAAGCAAATAGCCGGCATTGGCGAAGTAAGTCCAGAATTCGACAGAGCGCGCCGTATCTCCCGCCGCCTTCGTGACAGGCATGTTTTGAGCGAACACGAGCAGGGGAGTCAAACTGTCAATCACGTAAGAACCTTGTTGTGGAATCTTAAGATTTTTTCTTGA
>JBGTMM010000266.1:0-4384 GCA_041743635.1 Bythopirellula sp. | reverse complement strand
GGGTCGATTCCCTCAGGATTATCCAGTTACGGCTTGGCGTTTTCTTCTCCGCAACTACCGATCGTCGGGGCTGCCCAGACCGTTAATGGTGGTGAATCGGCATTTGCGATCGGTGTACCGACCCCGGGTCCAATTTTTATCCCCGAACCTTCTTCGATCATCATGTTGGGATCGAGCTTGGTCTGGTTGGCAGTTCGTCGTCGAAGAGGCTAATTCCCACCATTATAAATGTTCTCCTTATTTCACACATGACAGCAAGTACGTCAGTCTTCTTACTAAAAATAGATAAGCAACGTTGAATCGGAGTCAATAGCTATGGCGTTCTCATTTAAGAGTCAAAACCGACTGCAAATCACTGCGACACTCTTCTTTTGTGTTGTTGCTGCGTCAATGGCCAATGCCGGATCTCTGGCTACAACCAACTTTGCCCTCAATGATGGCTTCGGTCCCGATGCCGGACGCTGGCACGGAAGTGTTACTGTGACAGCGGCATTATTTGGCAATACGGTTACTGCTGAAGTCGATTGGGCTGCGTTTTATCGGGCTGGAGCCGGTATTGGTAGGTTTCAGCAGTACTTGAACAGTCAGGCCATCGCTCAAGCAGACCCCTCGGCTCCGTTGGAAGTTCTCTACGCCTATCAAATTGTTTCCGTCACTGCGGCAACACCCGGCGTCGGCCTCTTGACCGTGGGTCTAGACGCTGGTGACGGACGTGGCGGTGTTTCGGCACCTAGTTTTGTTCCCACGGGCGCCGCGACAGAAGTCGCGCCCACGGGTGGTGGAGATAACACGACATCCATGGGCTGGATTTTTGGTAACGATATTGATGTTGGAGACACGTCTCCTATTTTAGTGTTTACAAGTCCGTTCGCTCCTGAACTTGATTTCTTGCAAGTTAGATCCGGTTTAGCGAGCCCCAGTCCCTCTCCGCTCGTGGCCAGTCCCAGTGACCGACTTGTTCGTTTCGACATTCCCGAGCCTTCTTCAGTGCTTTTGGGATTGTTGGGCTGCATGGGCTTTATTGGCTCAAGAAGAAGAGCTGCCCACTAACTTGGGCTTAGGAACGTGCGATCAGAATCGGTTCGGCCTCGGTCGGATGACCCGACTTGGCGATGTGCATGGAATTGCATCGAGTCATGAGCCGTCACCTGAGCTCGGATTTTCAGGCTGCCGGAAGATGTCGTTAGTAGCCAAGACGGTTACTAGTCCGGTGGAATGATCCCCATGTTTGCTGTTCGCCGTTGCTTAAATTCGCAACTGTCTGGTCGGCTATTGATTGGTAGCTTGCTTCTGCTTGAGTTGCAATTTTGCCGTTGCCTGCGTGCCGAGATCGCCCCCAGCAACGTCCTCGTGCTTTACAATGCCGACCAGGGCGATTCCGGGCCGGGTTATCAAATCGCCGACTTTTACAGCCAAGCTCGGCCGGGCGTTAATCTCTTGGGACTTTCCGGGATCGATACGATCCTGACAGGCTCGACCCTGGAAACGGTTTCCGCGGACGATTATCTGAATGTGATCCGACCGCAGATCCTGTCGGCGATTGCGGAACTTCCCGATTCGATTGACGTAATCGTCACTACCAAGGGCTTGCCACTGAAGATCGACGCAGGCGCGAAAGCAACTGGCAGCACGGCCATGCTTTGGCGGCCATATTCCAGCCTGGAAAGCGAGCTCACGCGGATCGATACCATTGCGTCACGAGATGGCATGGGGAATCAGTTTATTTATACAGGCTTTCCCGACCTCGATCCGACGCTGGCCTCGAACCCCTATTATAACGCCAATCGGCCTTTTACTCGCGTTGGCTCGGACCCCTTAAACGGCGATATCCGCTTAGCCGCTCGCCTTGATGGCTTTGATGTGGAGACCGTGAAACAGTCAATTGACCGTGCCCAGCGGGTGATTGTGCTGCCGCAATCTTCTTACATTGTGGCTGATGATGATCCATCGGCATTTACGGACCAATTGATCAACAATGTCCCCGGTGGCCCCGGGCCGGGATTGCTCACCGCCGTCCAGTCGGCTGGCTATTGTATGGCTTACGAAAACACCGACGAAGCAATTCTTACGGCTGCGGGACCCGTGATTGGTTATGTCAGTCACGGCACTGCCGATGGCCCAGGGGGGCTGGAGAGCGGCTATTTGCGGAACCAGCTTAATTTTGAATTGGCCGATGGTGCCGTATTTCTGACCCAAGAAAGTTGGAATGCAAAAAGCTTTGATCCCTCCATCCAGCAGAGTCAAGGCCTTGTGGCGGAATGGCTGGAGATCGGTGGCACCGCGGGGGTGGGCCACGTTCATGAACCGTATAATGGTGCGGATAATGTGACGAACGAAGATCTTCTCTTCAGCGGACTGTTGCCGCGGGCAGATGCCTTGCCGGGTGAAGCGGGATTGACCTTTGTCGAGGCCGCCTGGAATGCCACCCGCCAACTTTCCTACGTCAACACGGTCGTGGGCGATCCTTTGATGAAGTGGCACAAGTGGATTCCCGGCGATACCAATCTTGATGGCAAGGTCGAGTTCAAGGATTTTTACACCTTACAAGGTAGTTGGGGGGGCGACGGGTCTTATCAAGACGGCGATACGAATAACGACGGCCATGTCGACGAACTGGACTTTGAAATTCTGCGGGCGAATTGGCTCGGCATGAGCGGCGTGGCGGCATTGAACGCGGTTGATATCCAAGTCACGCCCATCATTGACGACGAGACGGGACTTCCGGCCTTGAGCGCGAGACTTTTGTCGCCGGCTAATTTCGACGGCGACCTCGACGTCGATGGCGACGATTTAGCAGAAATACAGAGATCTTACGGCGTTGATGCGGGGGGAGACGTCGACGGCGACGGCGACACCGATGGCCGCGATTTTCTCGCTTGGCAACAACAGTTTCTCGACTATTCCTTCACGGCGGATTTCGACATCACCGCCGAAGTCAACGACCATGATTTAGAGATCTGGCAACATTCTTACGCCACAAACCGCGGGGGCGACGCCGATGGGGATGGGGACACCGACGGGCGAGATTTTCTCGCCTGGCAGAGAGAGTACAGCGGCTCGGTTGTCGAAACCACAAACGCCCTTCTGACTGTCCCCGAACCGAGTTCCCTGTGGATCTTGCTTTGCTGCTGTCCGCTAGTTCATCAGATGCAAATGCGAAATAAAAGGACGCGGCGTTAGTTTCCGCTGCGCATCTACTCTTTGATCCACGCTTCGAGTTCTTCCAAATCAACCGGCGGCAGCGATTGAATGTCGGGCCGCAACCGTTTAGCTGCCCGTTCGTAAACGTGCTTAATCTCGGTTTGCGGTTTGTCGGTGTTCCAATGAATCAGAATCCGCACACACAGCGGCAAGCTGCCGGGAACGGTCATTTCGTGGCCACAGAGCAGCGGCACGTCGAGAAAACCGAGCTGGCGGGCGGCCAAGGCCGGGAATTCGGCGTCAATGTCTGGTGTGGTGGTGAAGATCGCGCTGGCGACGTCCACGGGTTCGATGCCGTTTTGCCGTAGCATGAGCGCCAGCAATTGGCGAGTTGCCGTCAGGATTTCCTCGCGTTCGTTGCGATCAATCGTGGTCGCGCCGCGAACCCCTCGACAAGCCATTTTTCGCTCTCGGAATGCTACTGAACGTGAATATTTTCTGCCCAACCCCCATATTTGCCATCCTGACACAGCTTAATCGGCCTAGGAACGAAAAGTAAGCTGCTTGGCTATTTTTCCGCGGAATGTCGCGAATGCCGTAGAATCAGCAGAACCGCGAAACCCCCTGGTTTTTTGCCATTTTTCAAACTTCTCCAAAAAATATAGCCTTCATATTTTGTAAGCCGTTGACATCAGTGCGTCGATTGCTAGAATCACGAGTCTCACATGAACTTGCTGGTTTCACCAGGGAGTACCATGGGAGGCCTTTCAGACGTATATTAGTTTGAAAGTGCTGTAAAATCAGCAGAGTGCTCTTTGACAATTCGGTAAGTGACTTCTAACAATTTCTTGAGGTTGTGGGTGGCTCCGGTTTTCTCTTTGTAGGAAACATGTAGTTACTCATGATTTTCGAGTTATGCCAGCACAAGACTGTACGAGTGTCGGTGCGGAGTAATTCCCCGCAACGATGCTTTTCAAACACTTTAAATTTGGCTCTTTAACTGACAAGGCGAGCCTGCTTCAGCAGGCGGTGCTTTGGAAGTTTAAGTATACATTAATTGAAGGGTTTGATCCTGGCTCAGAATGAACGTTGGCGGCATGGATTAGGCATGCAAGTCGAGCGAGAAGGATATCAAAGTTTACTTTGATATCCGGAAAGCGGCGCAAGGGAGAGTAACGCGTAGTTATCTACCCCAAGGCCCGGAATAGCTGCGGGAAACTGCAGGTAATGCCGGATAATATCC
>JBGTMM010000265.1:0-8569 GCA_041743635.1 Bythopirellula sp. | reverse complement strand
GACCGAGACCGCGCGGATTCTCAACACGGCCACCAACCGCAGTCTCGTGATTCTCGACGAGATCGGTCGCGGCACGAGCACCTACGACGGGCTCTCGCTCGCTTGGGCCGTGGTCGAATATCTGCACGACCGAATCGGTTGCCGCGCATTGTTTGCGACGCATTATCATGAGCTCACCGATCTTGAAGACTCCCTCACCGGGGTGAGCAATCTCAACGTGGCGGTGGAAGAATGGCAAGGCCAGGTAGTGTTCCTGCACAAGATCGTCGCCGGCGCCGCCGACAAAAGCTACGGCATCCACGTGGCCCAACTCGCTGGCGTTCCGCGCGAAGTAAACGAACGCGCCGAGGAAATCCTCAACCAACTCGAAGCGCAACACCAACAAAACCCTCCCCCCTCCGCCGTCCCCCTTCCGCCTTCGAAGAACGGTCACCACCTGCAAATGACCTTGTTTGAAACGCCTGATCATCCGCTCTTGGAATCAATTCGCGGCGTGGACCTCGACGCCACGACACCGCTCGAAGCCCTGCGACTGGTGCAAGAGTGGCAAGAGCAACTCACAGAAATCACTGTGAAGCGGCCACGATAGTTAGCCGGCAGCGTCCCGCTGCCGGGTTGTTCACACAACGAGAAACGGCATCGGAACGACGCCGGCTAACTCATTTGCCCGCCGCGAGCGTCTCCAGCGTCTGCTTGAGTTCCCGCCACGTGCTTGCGCTGTATTCCAGATCAAACCACACAATCTTCCCGGTGGCGTCAAGCACGTAAACACGGGGCAGCTTGACCATACCCACTTGATTAAACGCCTTGCCGTCGTTGTCCAAGAGTTGCGGAAACTCGGCGCCGGCTTCCTTGAGCGTTGTTTGAATGTCGGCCTCCGCTTGTTTGACGGCAATTCCCACCACCGCCACGTCGTCGAACGGAGCAATGTCCGCGCTCAAATCCTTGAGAGCAGCCAGATCCTTGAGAGCCATCTCCGACATCCAGGGGTCCTCTTGCCAAAACAACACAACCGTCGCTTTGTCCCCTTGGAAGGAAGCCAGCTCGGCTTCTCCTCCGCTCAACTGAGGCAGCGTGATTGCTGGGAGTTGATCCCCAACTCGCACCCGGCACATCGCCGAGTGGTCCGCCGTGAGAAAGACTTGCGGGATGAGAGTTTCATCGACGGGGGCCACTTCCTTACGAACTTTATGCTCGCGAAACTCTTGCTTGCGAATTTCCTGCGGTGGGGATTGATGCTGGGGTTGAGGTTGGACCCGAGGTGTCGTTATCTCAGCAGTGCTGGCCGCTGGGTTGTTCTCTGGTTTGTTCTCTGGTTTGTTCTCTGGTTTGGCTGGCACGAGTTGAGCAACCGGGGAGTCGGTGGCAGGCTCGCCACAGCCCATCAAAGTTGCGCTCGTGAAAATTGCCAATGCGGCAAACGCGAATCTTCCTGAACACTTCACGTTGGTCTGCCGCGCATCTCCGCACGACCCTAGAAAACAATCGGTGGCGAGAAATCCAACTCCTCGCGCTTGCCTCGATTGTCGTGATCTTGGCCAAATCGTCAACCACGCCCAAGACACCAAGAAAAAACGACGAATCATACGAATAGCACGAATCAGAAGAAATGCGGAATGGGGATTGCGGATTGCGGAATTTTTTTAGATGAGATCTTAGAGGACGATTCCGTCCAAGATTGCGGATGTAAGCCAATGACTGCGCTAAATCTTATTCGTGAGATTCGTTTGATTCGTGGTTAAAAAACTTCTTCTTGGCGAGTTTTGGCGATCTTGGCGGTTCATACAGTTATTCGCCTATTCCGCTAGCTTGATGGATAACTCGCGGAGTTGCTTTAATTCCACCTCGCCGGGGGCTTCGGTCATCAAATCGGTGGCTTTTTGCGTTTTGGGAAAAGCGATGCAGTCGCGAATATTTTCCAGCCCGGCAAACAACATCACGCAGCGGTCGATGCCCAGCGCGATGCCGCCGTGGGGCGGGGCACCATATTTCAAGGCGTCTAGCAGAAAGCCAAAGCGATCCTTGGCCGTCGCTTCGTCGATGCCCAACAGCGAAAACACCTTGCTTTGAATCTTGTCGTCGTGAATCCGAATCGTGCCGCCACCCGCTTCGTAGCCGTTGACCACCAAGTCATACGCTTTCGCGCGGCACTTGCCGGGATCGCTTTCGAGCATCTCGAGGTCTTGGTCGCGCGGGGCGGTGAACGGATGGTGCATCGCCGACCATCGCCCCGTTCCTGTAGAAGAATCAACTGTGTCGTCAAATTCAAACATGGGAAATTCAACGATCCACGAAAAATTCATCGTCCCCGGTTTGTAGAGCTTCATCTCGCGGCCTGTCTTCGATCGCAAGGCATAAAGCGCCTTGCAAGTGACCGCGAACGTGTCGGCGACAAACAACAACAGGTCCCCCGGCTCGGCCTCCAGGCGAATCGCAAACTGCTGCAAGAGTTCGGGCGTGAAATTCTTGGCAATCGTGGAGTTGAGTGTGCCGTCTGCTTCCACTCGGAACCAGGCCAAGCCCTTCGCGCCGTACTCGGCGGCATACTCAGTGAGGCCGTCGATGCCCCGCCGCGAATACTGCTCGGTCCCCTTCTTGACGTTAATGGCCCGCACCCGCCCGCCAGAACCCGCGACGCTTTGAAACACGCGAAACTCCGCCTGCGCGGCTAGATCGGTGCAATCGACCAGCTCCATACCGAACCGCAGGTCAGGGGCATCGTGGCCGTAACGCTCCATCGCCTCGTCATAGGTCATGCGGGGCAGGGGGGTGGGTAGGTCAATTCCCAAATGCGATTTCGCGAGCCGCTGCACCAGCCCATCGATCATGCCGATCACGTCGTCGGCATCCACAAACGCCATTTCCACGTCGAGCTGCGTGAACTCGGGTTGCCGATCAGCGCGCAAGTCTTCGTCACGGAAGCAGCGGGCGACCTGCACGTAGCGGTCGTAACCGGCGATCATCAGAATTTGCTTGTACAACTGCGGCGACTGGGGCAGGGCATAGAATTTGCCCCGCTGCACGCGGCTGGGCACCAAATAATCCCGGGCCCCCTCCGGGGTGCTGCGACCCAGGATCGGCGTTTCCACGTCGATAAAATCATGCTCGGCGAAATAGTCGCGCATGTCTTTGATGAGCGCCGCGCGCAGCAGCATTGTTTTTTGCATCGCCGGACGCCGCAGGTCCAGGTAGCGGTGCTTCAGCCGCAAGTCTTCGCCGGGGGCTTCCAGCGAACTTGGCGAGACCGGTGGAGCGAGCGACTTGTTCAGGAGTTCCAACGTGACGGCCCGCAACTCGATCTTGCCAGTCGACATTTTGGGATTCGCCATCCCCTCGGGCCGCGCGGCGACAACGCCGATCACCTTGATCACGTACTCCGCGCGGAGCGATTTGCTTTGCTCGATCACATCGGCCGAACTGTCGGGGGGATTGAACACCACTTGAGTGAGGCCGTAGCGGTCGCGCAAATCGATGAACAACCCACCGCCGTGATCCCGATAGCTGTCGACCCAGCCGCAAAGTGTGACGGTTTCACCCGCATGTTGTTCGGTAAGCTCTCCACAAGTATGGGTTCGAAGCACGGCATCCTCTGACTGGTACGGACTCAATTCCCGAAAAATGAAACCGCTGATTGTAATTCCCACGGTGAAAAGCGGCTAGGTCGCCGGCGAGCCGGGTCGTCTCGACCCCGATTTTGTGGCTGAGGTCTGTGACCTCGGCTGTCGAAGACCGGCCTCAAAGAGGCCAGCCACAGTTAAACAGTTAACCCGGCTCTCTGAGCCACTCCCCCAGCCGCCGCATCCCCTCGACCGTGGAAACGCGCGGTTCGTAGCCGAAATCGCGGCGGGCGGCGGCGATGTCGAACCAGTGGGAGCTTGCCAGTTGCCATGCCAAAAAGCGGGACATGGGGGGCTCGCGCGCGGTCCGCACAATAGGGTAAAGCGTGTCGCAAATCGCTCCGAGGCGTAAAGCCGCCCGCAAGGAAATCGCCTTATCCACGGGTGGCAAGTTCGCAAGCGCTAGTACTTCATCAATCCACTCCCAACAATTTACCGGTTCACCCTGGCTCAAATAATACGCGTTGCCTCTCACGGGAGAATTTTCTGGAACGAGGGCGTCGGCCGCTCGGAGATGGGCCGAGGCGGCATTGTCAATGTAAATCACATCGACAAGATTCGTGCCGTCTCCCACGCGACGTAAGCGGCCCGACTGGGCCCGTGCGATCAGCCGGGGGATGAGATGCTGGTCCCGAGGGCCCCAAATCAAGTGAGGCCGCAAGGCACAGGTGGCAAGTCCGCCGTTGTTGGCCGCCAGCACGGCCGCTTCGGCAAGCGCCTTGCTGCGTGAGTAGTGACACCGATTCGCGGCGAGCCATGCCAAATCGGGAAACGCCTGTTGTTCGTTGACTCCGCACTGATCGCGGCCAGCAAACGTGACGCTGGGGCTGCTCGTGGTAACGAGACGTGGCACCTGCTGATTGCGACAGGCCGCGATCACATGCGCAGTGCCGACGACATTCACCTCGTGGAACCGCGACCACGGTCCGCCGATCCCGGCGATCGCGGCGACATGAAACACGCACTCGATCCCCACACAGGCTGCGTCAACCGCCGCCGCGTCGCGAATGTCGCCGCGCAAGACTTCGACGCCAAGCTTCGTGAGTTCGGGATACTTACCACGGCCGAAGCTGCGCACTTTATCGCCGCGCGCGACAAGTTGCTCGACGATCGCGCGCCCCAAGAATCCTCCCCCACCGGTAACAAGTGCATTCATGTCCGCATAGCAATACAAGGAAAATTTATGTTGTGCCAACTGTGTCCGTCGCCCACGCAGCGAGTGTTTCGCGATTGATCTTGGAGTTGTGCCGCACATCGACGGGCAAGCTGGCATGAAACAGCACTTGTTGGATGGAGCGTGTTACCTCGTACTCACTCGCTCGCTGCAAGATTTCTGATTGCAATTGGCGATAGCTCACATGCGACCAGTTTTTGCCATGCTGCTTCAAGCAAGCTTGGCTCGGTTCAACCACCACCAGTGGCGTGGCACCTCCTGCTGGACCGATGCCGACCACGGCCGAGCGGGCCACGTCAGGGTGGGTATTGAAGATCTCTTCACACGGCACCGAAAAAAGCGTTCCGCCAACTGTTTCGATGCGGTGATTCTTCCGCCCGCAGTACCAGAAGCGGCCCTCAGCATCGAGATAACCGACATCGCCCATGCGATGCCATTTTTTTTCGCTATCAACAATCTTAGCCTGCGCATTGTGCTTCTGTGAATCACCCGAGACATAGGCCGGTGAAACCTGCGTCCCACGAACAATCAGCTCGCCGATTTCACCCAGAGCAAGTTCTTCCGCGTCAGCGATTCGTGCGATTGGCTCATCTGTGATCCGAATCACGCGCCACTCGATGCTGTCGAATTTGCGGCCCACGCAGACTCCAGCACCGCGCGCCGTTTGCTCGGCGGTTTCGGCCAGCACTTCGCTCGCGGCAATCGTCGCCACGGGCAAACTCTCGGTCGCACCGTAAGGGGTGTGCATCTCGGCAAACGCATCGCAGCAGGCGAGGGTGCGCCGCAAAATTTTAGCCGAGACCGGCGCGCCGCAGGAAAAAATCTTTCGCAAGGTGGGAATCTGCTCGCCGTGCTTTTCGCAATAACTGCTCAACTTGTTCCACACCGCCGGCGAGGCAAACGCCTGCGTCACCTGCCAATCGCTCGCTGCCTCTAACAACTTGCGCGGATTCGCCGACGCCGGGCGCGAAAAATCCATGCGTGGGAATACAGTGGTGATCCCCAGTGCTGAATTAAACAGCCCAAACAATGCAAAACAGGCGAGGTCCGCGCCGCCGGGCTGCAAATCGTATTCGCGCTGAATCTGGGCGACTTGCGTTTCAAACATTTCATGCGTGTAAAGCACCCCCTTGGGCGGGCCCGTGCTGCCGCTCGTGAAGATAATCGCTGCCGGGTCGTGGCCACGGATTGGCGGCAAGCGGATGACGGAAGAATGCCCCGCTGCAAGGAGTTGCCCATACGTGGTCCCTCCCCAAAACCAGCGTCGCCCCACAGTGACGTTCAGCTTCGCCTGCGGAAACCGTCGTCGTAAGAGGGTCCGCACGGCCTGCGCGGGGCTGATCGCGACAAACCCTTGCGGCTCGACGGCAGCCAAGCAATTCACGAGATGCCGCTTCCCCATGCCGGGATCAACGAGCACCGTCGTCGCCCCCGATCGCAAGAGCGCGAACACCAGCTTCACGAACTCGATCCCCGGCTTCATCAGGAGCACCAACCGCGTCCCCGGCGTGACGCCTAGATCCACCAGTCCGCGGGCCAAGGCCGTCGCATCGCGCTCGAGTTCTGCGAATGTACAGGTTGCGTAGCTGTGCTGGCCGGCAACATCGCCGCGCCCGGGGCAAGCCACCGCCACGGAGAGCGGCATCCGCTCGGCAATCCGCGTGAGCCGGTCGGCCACGTTCACAGCACCGCTAGGCGTCGACAAATGACTCGGCGAGAATCCACTGACAGACATGAACCCTATTCTGGCAGCGTGGTCACTCTCAGGGAATGGCCAACCCCTATCCGCCGCCCCTACGGTGAGTTAGCCTGCATTTATGGCGACAAGCGATCCCACTGAAAGTCTCGCGCCCAGCGACAAACCCAGTCGCCGTAAGAGCCGCATGACGGCCCCCAAGTTTGCTGCGCTCAAAGGTTCGGGCCAGAAAATCACGATGGTCACGGCCTACGACTTTCCCTTCGCCCGGCTGGTGGATCAGGCCGGCGTGGAAGCAGTGCTCGTGGGAGATAGCATGTCGATGGTCGTGCAGGGCCATGACAGCACGCTCCCCGTGACGCTCGACGAGATGATCTATCACGCCGAGATGGTCGGCCGAGCAGTGGAACACGCGCTGGTGATCGTCGATATGCCGTTCCCCAGCTATCACCTGGGTACGCACAAAGCCATCGAGAACGCTGGGCGGATTCTCAAGGAAGCGCGTTGCCAAGCCGTCAAGCTCGAAGGGGGCGCCGATCAGGCCGACACGATTCACGCCCTCGTGTCGGCAGGAATCCCCGTGATGGCCCATTGCGGCCTGCGGCCCCAGAGCGTCCATCAACTCGGCGGCTATCGCGTCCAGCGCGACGAAGCGGCCCTCTTGCACGACGCCCGCGCGGCCGCCGAAGCGGGCGCGTTTTCGATTGTGCTTGAATGCATCCCCTCGGACATCGCGGCGCGGATCACCGAAAAAATCACAATCCCCACCATCGGCATCGGCGCGGGGCCGGCCTGCGACGGCCAAGTGCTCGTGCTGCACGACATCCTGGGACTCACCACCGGCTACACGCCCAAATTCGTCAAGCAATACGCCGACCTTGAAAAGACCGTGACCGAGGCGGTCCGCAACTTCCGCGATGAAGTTCGCGGGGGCGAATTCCCGGCACGGGAACATGGCTTCGAGTAATTACAGCTATTGGTGCAAACTGCATGTGCCCCCTTCGTCGCAGGTCTTGCCGCGGAAGCGATAGCGGTTTTTTGCCACGAGCCGATAGAGCGGACGCCATAACAACATGCTCCCCGGGAAAAAAGCAAACGGTGCCGCCCACCAGAGCCGCCGCAAACGGCGCGTGAGATAGCGGACCGCCTCGGGGCCCCAATAGCGATTCCCCTTGGTGTCGATGATGCACATCTCTTGCATGAGGCGTTCATGAGAAATGTCGGGCCAGCGGCGCTGCACTTCGGGATCATGGAGCGAGAGGTAGGAAAGTTTGCCCTGACAGTCCCAGAACAACAGGCTCTTTACCCCCTCGGTGCAAAACCGGCAGTGGCCATCGTAGACCACCACGTCGGCTTCGGGTCGCTGGGCAGGGGAGGGGAGCGTCTTGTCGGACATAAGGAACCACTTCTGAAACGTAACCCTTAGCCGGACCGCCACGCGGTCCGGGAAAATTGCACAACAAACAGCGTCCCCGGAGGGCGTGGCCCTCCGGCTAGGGTTTTAACTTGCTCTCTCTATCCTATCAACGTGACTCGCCGCGCCACAAGCGATAGAATAGAGATACTCTGCAAGCCAACTTATTCCGAGGCAGCCATGGATCAGATACTTGCCCAAGTTTCTCGCGCCCGACGACGCCTCTGGCTTGATCTCTTTCTGAATCGCGTTTTCACCTGCCTGTTCTTCACTCTCATCATCGCCGTGGTCGCGATGGGTGTTCCGAAGTTGGTAGCGATTCCCCAACTTCCTACTAACTGGACGCTCTGGTGTGGCTTCGCGGGACTGACTGCGGGAGTCGTTGCTGCGTTGGCTTGGACTCTCGCGCGGGGCATGAGCACGCTCGACGCTGCGGTGGAACTTGATAGCCGGTTTGAACTGCGGGAACGCGTGTCGAGCAGTTTGGCCCTCACGTCTGGCGACGCGGCCACCCCCGCGGGACAAGCCTTGCTCAGCGACGCGGCCCGAGCCCTCGAGCGGATCGAAGTCGGCTCGCGGTTTGGCATCACCCTGCCCCGACACAAGTGGCTCCCGGTGTTGACAACGGCGTGCGCTTTTTTGCTTTTAAGTTTGCTGGGCAATCCCGC
>JBGTMM010000264.1:0-2237 GCA_041743635.1 Bythopirellula sp. | reverse complement strand
TGGTGGGCTTGCTATTGGCGATCCCCGCCATCGCGGCCTTCAACATTCTGCGTAACAAAGTCGCCCGCAACGTGCTGGAAATCGGCGTGGTGAGCGAGGAGATGATGAGCCGCTTCAAAAAGGCATCCGCGTAGTCGTGCGGCAACAGGAGCGAATGTCATGCGCATCAGGCGAAGAGGTCCGCAAGGAATCGTCGAAGGGGACATGACCCCCATGATCGACTGCGCGTTTCAATTGATCTCGTTCTTTATGTTCGTGGTCAATTTTAATGAGGGGGAGCAGGACCAGCGGGTGACGCTCCCGGCCAGTGAACTGGCGAAACCTCCCGCTGCTCCCTATGACTACCCTTTGACGATCCACCTCACGAAGAACGATCATTTCGTGTACGGTGGCCGGGAACTTACGACTTTTGAAGAGTTGCAATCGGAACTCTTAAAAGAAACGCAAATCATCCAGCGGCTCACTTCCAAAAAAGTGAGCGACGTGACCGTGATCGTGCGTGCCGACGAGGATGCCAAGACTGGCATGGTCCAGCGCGTGATCCAAGCATGCCAAAAGCTAGCGTTCGAAAAGTTCGCCCTTCGCGGCAAGCAAAGCGAAATCCGCACCCTCGGAGGAGGGTAGCTAGGAAGGACCAAAGGACTACGGGACCCTAAGACCATGGGACTGTAGGACTCAGTTTTTTCGTCCTATCGTCCGTAAGTCTCTTAGTCCTTTAGTCCCGCTTCCCATGAAATTCACCAAACATAGCCGCCGCGACGAAATCATCTTGCAGATGACGCCGATGATCGACATCGTGTTTCAGCTGATGGTGTTTTTCGTGTTCACGTTCAGGATTGTCTTGCCGGAAGGGGATTTTAACATCCGCATGCCCTCGGCTGAAAAAAGCTCGGCCAGCACGCCGAGCGAATCGCCGCTGCTGAAAGTCCGGCTACGGGCCAACGCCGACGGCCAGTTGGCGGCCGTGCAACTGGGGGATGTGTCGTTCGCGGGGGATGCCCCCTTCTATCAACTCCAGTCGCAGATTCGCGGCCTGATCGGCGACGCGGCCGGGCCCGGTTCGTCGGACCAGGAAGTGGAAATCGACGCTGATTTCAACCTGAAATACCGCTATGCGATGAACGCGATCACCGCCGTCACCGGCTATGTGGACGACAACGGCGAGCAGCACAAATTGGTCGAACGCGTGCGATTCTCGCCCCTGGCGGCGCAAGCCGAGTAACGAATCACCCAAATTCAATTTTAAAAAAAACCGCTGATAAACGCTGATGGACGCTGATATTTATAGCTGCTTCTTGATAAATTAACGTTTATCAGCGTTCATTAGCGGTTTCTAACTCCCAAATTCCACATAGTGCAATATCATGAGCATTGCCCAATCCTCTCTGTTTGAAAATGGCGAATCCCTCACCGCGCTCACGCCGTTGGGGGGACTGGCCAACGGCCAGGAAGCCGACTTCTTTGCCCTGCTCTCGGCGAAGGAAGAGCTCACCACCCGCGATGGCAAACCCTATTTCCGCGTGACGTTTCGTGACGCAGGACGCGAAGTCAGCTTTCCGATTTGGAACGACACGAGTTGGTCCGTCGTCTGCCGCGAGCAGTGGACCGTCGGCGAGTTTTACAAGTTGCGCGCATTATATCGAGAAACCAATTATGGCCCGCAGTTGGAGATTCGCAAGATTCGAGCGGTCATTGACGCCGACACCGCCGACGGGTTCACGCAGGAGATGTGCCTCCCCGCGTCGCGCTTCGATCCGCACGAGATGTACGAAGAGTTGATCGCCATCTCGAAGGACGGCATCGAAGACCTCGAACTCTCCACCTTCGTCCAGGCGATTCTCGAACAATATCAGGAAACGCTGCTCACGCTCCCGGCGGCTAAATACCATCACCACGCCCATATCGGCGGGTTTTTGGAGCACGTACTCAACGTGGCAAGGTCGTGTGTCTACTTCGCCGACAAGTACGCCGACCTCTACAGCGACATGCAGCCGCCGCTCGACAAAGGTCTCGTCATCGCCGGCGGCATCTTGCACGACATCGGCAAAGTCCGCGAGTTAACCACCACCCCCGCCGGTGCCGAATACACCCCCTCGGGCAACCTCATCGGCCACATCTTGCAAGGCCGGGACATCGTCCGCGAAACGGCCCGCGAGTATCCGCTCGATGCCGAAAAGCTCCTGCGGCTGGAGCACATTATCGTGGCCCATCAACGACTCGCCGAATGGGGTTCTCCC
>JBGTMM010000263.1:0-5296 GCA_041743635.1 Bythopirellula sp. | reverse complement strand
TGCTCGACGCTTCAATCCGGTCATCAAAGCATTCGCCCAGCGGCTCGCCATCGCTGGCAAGTCCTTCAAAGCGATCCAGATCGCTTGCATCCGAAAGCTCTTGGTCATACTCAACACCATGATCAAAAACAACACTCCCTTGAAAAATATGGCAATTCACTGATCCGATCAGTTTCCTTACTTGACATTTAACACAGTCGCTCTGTGGCTAAGCATCAGTATTTAAATTTAAAAGGATCAGAGATGGCGAACCTCAAAGGCCGCGATTATATCGAAACTCAGGACCTCACTCGTGAGGAACTGGACCTGCTGTTTGAGACCACCACCGAACTCAAGGCGAAGTTCCGGCGGGGCGAGCCGACGCAACTCTTGCCGCATCAAACGGCATTTTTGTTGTTCTTCGATAAGTCGACGCGGACGCGGAATGCGTTTGAAGCGGGGATGACGCAGCTTGGCGGGCATGCGCATTTTCTGGATGCCGACGTCACGCAGATCAGCCACGGGGAAACGCCGGCGGACACGGGCAAGATTCTGGCGTCGATGGGACACGGCATTTGCATCCGCCACGATCTTGTCCTTGACCAAGGCAACAAATACATGCGCGAGATGGCCGAGGCCACCGACGTGCCAATCATCAACATGCAGTGCGACGTGGATCACCCCACGCAGACGCTCGCCGATTTGCAAACGATGCGCGAGCTGTTCGGCGACGATCTAAGCGGCAAGAAAATCGCCGTGAGTTGGGCATTCGCTCCGTCATATGCCAAACCGCTGAGCGTGCCGCAGGGTTTGATTACGCTGATGACGCGGTTCGGCATGCATGTGACGCTTGCGCATCCGCCGGGATATAACCTGGTGGGACGCACGCTGGAGGCCGCCAGGAAAAACGCGGCAGAGTCAGGCGGGAAGTTTGAAATCGTTGACGATATGGATGCCGCGTTCGAGGGTGCCGACATCGTTTATCCGAAGAGTTGGGGTGTGTACGATCTGATGCTCGCTCGCCAGGACGCCACAACCAAGGAAGAAATCACCGAGAACCAGAAGGCGTGCCTGGCGATGAATGCGAAATACAAGAAATGGATTTGCGACGAGAATCGCATGAAGCTCGCCAAGAAGTCGGCGGTTTATATGCACTGCCTGCCGGCGGATCGTGGCTCCGAAGTGACCGACGCCGTGATCGACGGCCCGCAATCGGTGGTGTTCCCCGAAGCGGAGAATCGCTTGCACACGGCCAAGGCCATCATGGCCTGCACGATGCGCGAGCGGCCATTTTGATTTCACAAAGCCGCGACCGTTGGTCGCGAGCGAGGATGCGCGACCAACGGTCGCGGCTTTATATGTCGATCTCACCGCAAAAATTGGTGATCGCGCTGGGCGGCAATGCCATCAGCGTTCCCGGTGAGCAGGGGACCATCGAAGAGCAATTCATGCACACTCGGCTAACTGCGTCGATCCTCGCCGATGCGATACTTGCCGGTTACAAGCCGATCATCACTCACGGCAACGGTCCGCAAGTGGGCAACATTCTCAGGCGGGTCGAGCTTGCCAAGCATGAGCTTTACACGATTCCACTCGAGTTGTGCGTCGCCGACACTCAGGCCGGCATGGGGTACATGATTTCGCAATGCCTGATGAATGAGTTGGCCGATCGGGGAATCAATCAACACGTGACCACGATTGTCACGACGGTGTTGGTGGACCGCGACGATCCGGCGTTTCTTAAACCCTCCAAGCCGATTGGGCCAAAACTTGAGCGCGGCGTGGCGGAGAAGCAGCGCGACGCCGAAGGTTGGCACATCAGTGAAATGCCCGACGGCAGCTATCGGCGGATTGTGTCGTCGCCGCGTCCCGTGGAGATCATGGAGCTGTCAACGATTCGCAATTTGGCTGATGACGGGGAACTTGTGATTTGCTGTGGCGGCGGCGGAATTCCGGTGTGCCGTGATGACCAAGGCCGGTTCAGCGGATCAGCGGCGGTGATCGACAAGGATCTTACTACCGCACTCTTAGCGCGTGAACTCGGCGTATCGACGCTCATCATTCTCACCGGCGTGGAACGAGTGTGTCTCAATTTTGGCATGCCAGATGAGAAACCGCTTGCCGAGATTTCGCTGGCCGAAGCGCGGGAATATCTGACAGCGGGGCATTTTGGTTTCGGCTCGATGGGGCCCAAGGTGGATGCGGCCGTCGATTTTGTCGCCAACTCCACGGCGCCCAATCCGGTGGCTTACATCGGACATTTGGAAAAGCTCGGCGAGGTTTTGGCGGGCACGAGCGGGACGAAGATCACCGCTTAGTCCATCCGCGCCCACAACTCGCGAGTGGTTCGTACTGCTTCGGCGCGGATCGCTGCTTCATCGCAGGAAGTGACTTGGCCGTCACGCAAACACCAGCGGCCGTCTATCATCACGCTTTTGACGAATTCGGACCCCATGGCGAACAGAAAATGCCCGGCCAGATTGTCAGCGGTCAGCGGCGTGGCGGGGTGATAGTCGGTGAGCACTAAATCGGCGGCGGCACCGATTTCCAAACTGCCGAGCGTAACACGGAGTGCTTGTGAAGCTAAATTCGCCGATTCGGCAAGCAGCTTGAGCGATTCGCCGAAGAGGAGGGGTGCATGCGCATCATGACTCTTGAATTCCGCGAGACGCGCTTCCCGCCACATATCGGCCCCGATGCCGTCAGTACCCAACACGACGGGTACTGTGGCATTAGTAATCTTAGTGTAGCCGACGCCGTTATTCATGTTGGAACTGGGATTGTGCGCCAGAAGCAAGTATTTGCGGTATACCTTGAGACGCGTCCAATCGTCGGCTGACAAATTCGTACCATGCCCCAGAATCGTCCCCGGCACCTCAAAAAGCCCCACGCGCTCAAAGCGGTCGATAAGGCCGCAGCCGAATTGTTCGCGGGTAATCTTCTCGTCAACCGGATCTTCGGCGACGTGAATATGAACTCCAACGCCCAGATCGTTCGCCATTTCGACACAGTCGGCGAGCGATTTTTCGCTGAGCGTAAAACTGGCGTGAGCACCCACCAGCGCGGCAAAGCGCCCGTTGTTCACGGATTGGCACGCGCGAATGTAGCGCTCGCTTTCAACCAAGCCATCACTCCCTTCCGTGGTACGATTGCGGTCGGTGACTTCGTAGCAGAGCACTCCGCGGCAACCGACGCCAGCGATTCCTTGCTCAAGAGCCGTAAGGCTCCCCTCGATGCAGTTGGGCGAAGCGTGGTGGTCGATCAAAGTGGTCGTGCCGCAGCGCAAGGCCGTGAGCGCCCCGATTTGCCCACTGGCGCGAACGCTTGCCAAATTATGCGCGCGGTCGAGTCGCCACCAGATGAGTTCCAGGATTTCGTGAAAATTTTGCGGCTGGCGCGGAGGAGCAGGCATGCCGGCGGCGAGCGCCGAATACAAGTGCGTATGGCCACAGACAAAGCCCGGCAAGAGCACGGCACCGTTGCAGTCAACAGTTTCATCGCCGGATTGCAGCGTAAGATTGCTGCCGACCGACACGATGCGGCCGTCGGCTTGGCGGAGATCCCCCCGCCTCACCGTGGGCGGGTCAAGCTGCACCAAAACGCAATCGCGAAAGAGCGTCGGCATCTAACATCTCCAGAATTATAGCAATCCCAGCACACCAGTTTGTTGGTTGAAGGCTTCGATTTGGCGATCCCACTCCGCAGCCTGCGAAAAGGTTTGATCCCAAAAATCGGGATCCCACAACTCGCGCAGCTCATCCGCCGTGCGGCCTTGTTGTTCGACCCACGTGAAATACTTGAAGTTGTGCAGAGCTTTGCGATCTTGGTAGGTGAGCTCTCGCAAATAATCGAGGGTGATGCCGTCGAGATAGCGGGCGCGATCGTTCGATGCCAGTTGAGCGGAGTAAGCACCGCGTTCGGCCGTGAGTTCCTCCAAGCGGCTTGAATACAAATCCGCGGAATCAGTGAGGCAGAGAAAAATCACGTCGCGACTGGTCATGTCGTAATATTTTGCTGTTTTAATTGCCGCGACCAGATTGCAAATGCCCGAAATGCCGACGTTCGGCAATTGCGCGACAAATTCAGGTGGCAAATCCTCGCGGAGGCTTTCTTGGCCCTTGCGTTCGTTGAACAGCCGCAGCAGCGACATGCACTGCTCGTCGTCAATGGCGGCAACCATGTCGGTGTTTCGGACATTGTGTATCCAAGGGACGTGTTTGTCGCCGATCCCCTCGATGCGGTGACCGCCAAAGCCAAATTGATAAAGTGTGGGACACTGGAGCGCTTCGGTGGCGACGACGCGAACGTCGGGATGCGATTTGCGTAGTCGATCTCCCACGGCAATCGTGCCGGCGCTGCCGGTAGCCGAAACATAGGCGGCAAGCCGCTGGCCTGGAGCCACTTGCTCAAAGATGTCTTGAATCGCCGACGCGGTGACGTGGTAATGCCAACAGGCGTTGCCGAATTCCTCAAACTGATTGAAGATCACGCACTCGGGCCGGTTCTTGCGAATCTCCCAGCACTTGTCGTAAATCTCTTTCACGTTCGATTCACAACCGGGGGTGGCGATCACCTCGGCCCCGATTTCCTTGAGCCATTCGAACCGCTCGCGGCTCATTTCTTCGGGCAAAATGGCGACCGCCGTGCAGCCCAAGAGGGCCGAATCAAAGGCCCCGCCGCGGCAATAATTTCCCGTGCTTGGCCAAACCGCTTTTTGGGTCGTGGGATCGAACTCGCCTCTCACCAGCTTGGGGATCAAGCAGCCGTAGGCGGCACCGACCTTGTGCGCTCCGGTGGGAAAGTATTTCCCCATGATGCCGATGATCCGCGTCTCGACGCCGGTGAGTGCCGAGGGAAATTCAATCCAATTGCCGTCGTTGAACAGCCCACCGCGTTCGACCGGCTCGTTCTTCCACGTGATGCGGAACAAGTTTACCGGGTCGATATCCCAGAGTCCGACTTCTCGCAGGCGGTTCTTAATCTTGTCGGGAATCGACTCGGGGTTCCGCATTTGTGCGAACGTGGGGAGTAAAACCTTTCTTTCGCGGAAGCGCTCAATCGTGCGGGTTAAAACTTGTTCGTTATTCTGCATCGCCTCACTCCAGGAAATTGACTTTAACCACGGAGACAGAGAGTACGGAGGAATTTGCGCTATCAGCTATCAGCTACCGGCTGTCAGCCAAACAATCAAATTCTTCTTCTCTGTGTTACTCGGTGTCCTTGTATGTTTTCAAAAGACGAAAATCTGTTATCACATCAGTCAGCTAGTTCTCCCGCAGCGCAGTGGGAGAGCCAGCGGTCGCGTGGAGATCGATCG
>JBGTMM010000262.1:0-4071 GCA_041743635.1 Bythopirellula sp. | reverse complement strand
GTAATCTTCGGCCGCACACCGGTTGCCGGGTCGGAATGGAACAGACTGCTCGCCAGCAGGCGACGTTCGCTTGCCTTGAGTTCACGGCTATCCATGATGTCGCCGGAACGTAACGACATACGGTTCATCGCGGTTTGAATTCTCGTGTGGGGATGGTCACCTGCGATATGCACAATGATGCGGCCCACGCGAAATTGCTCGCCTTCTTCAATGTGGTACAGCAAATCCACTTGGCCCGGCTCTTCGAGAAAGACGGTCTCCGGGCGCACATCGGCAAACACATAGCCATGGCTGCCATAGAGGTCCTGAATCCACTGGGCGTCGGCACCCATTCGACTTTGCTCGAACGGTTCGCCACCCTTGAGTTTGGCAGCTTCGGAAAGGGCAACAGGCTCAAACTTCGAGTTGCCCATGAACTGCACATTGCGAATGTTGTAACGCTGTCCCTCGGACACGACGAACGTGATCTGGGCCCAGTTTTCCCGCCCATAGTAATCGACCTTGCGGCTCACCTTCGCTTGAAAAAACCCGAACGATCGGTAGTACGCGGTGAGCAAGTCCACGTCGCTATCAATCTGTTCGCGATTCACGTAACCCTTAAATAGTTTAATCAAGGGCGGTTTGGACTTTACGATGGTCCGCAGCCGGCCTTCGCTGACAAACTCATTGCCGACGAACTCGACATTCCAAACTTTCTGTGACAGGCCTTCGTTGATCAAGAACGAAATGCCCTTATCCGTGGGTTTCGTCCCCTCGAGAACCGTGACCTGAACGTTGTTGTAGCCTCGGCCTTGGTAGTATTCCTCGATCTTGCGGCGTGCTTCTTCGACCGCGTAAGGATCAACGGCCCCGCCCGCCTTCAAGCCGGTTTCTTTCCTGAGTTTCTTGTCGGTGACGCCTTCGTTACCGACGTAATACACATAACGAATCGTGGGACGCTCCACAACTTGGAAGATCACGATCCGCCCTTGTGACGTTGCCTCATAGAGCGGCTTGACGTCGATAAACCAACCAAGATTGGCTAGTCGCCGCACGTCGCGCTGCACCACCGATTGGTCGAAGGGACGGCCCACGCGCGTGGTCAAGTGTCCCGCGACTTGGGTAGCCGTGATCGTTTCGTTGCCGAGGATGCGAATCTCTTTGACCAATTGCGAGGCATCGACCACCTCTTCAATGGCCGGGACCGCGAGTTCCTGACCGAGGGCGGCAAATTCGCTCGTCACCACGCAGATCAGCAGCAAACCGGCTCTTGTCGCCTGTGCCAAGTTTCGGAGATGTCGCTCAAGGAGGGGCATGGGCAATTGCAATGAGTTCGGAGAAAAGCAAGTTGGTTCGGCGGATCATCCGCGCGTGCGCAAAGTGGTCACCAGTCGGGCCGCAAAGAAATAGCGGAAGCGCGGGGGGGAGACAAGCCGAGTTAGTTTTTAAGCGATAGCACCACGAAAAAGCCGAGAGAATCAAAATTCCGGCGTGCCGTATTGATCGAATTCTTCGTAGGTTTTGTGGGAGAAGCTGCGAAAACGGGTAAAATCGTGTATCCAGGCAAGCTTCACGTCTCCCGTGGGACCGTTCCGCTGCTTGCGTATGAGCAAGTCGGCTTGACCACGGACCCGCTCACGATCTTCTTCGTTCGACTGATAGTATTCTTCGCGGTGGATGAACATCACTACGTCGGCATCTTGCTCGATGGCTCCCGATTCGCGCAGGTGGCTGAGCTGCGGCTTGTTGTCGCGAGTGGCTTCCACTTGGCGATTAAGTTGGGCAAGGCACAAGACCGGCACACTCAACTCACGGGCTAAACCCTTTAAACGGCGGGCAATTTTGGCGACCTGTTCCTGCCGCGGATCGCGGCCATTATCTGGTTCGATCAACTGCAGGTAGTCGATCACCACTAAGCCCAAGCTTTCTCGGCGCTTCAATCGTCGAGCGTTCGCCGAAATTTCGGTCATCGTGCGGCTCGGCGAATCGTCGATAAAGAGCGGTGCCTTGCTGATCTCCCCCGCCGTGCGCACCAATTTGCGGCGTTCGTCGGGCGTGATCGTGCCGTTGCGCAACCTATGGCCGTTCACTTCGGCAATCGAACAAAGCAAGCGGTCGCCCAGTTCCAGTGCCGACATTTCCAAGCTCACAAACAACACAGGCACATTCAATTGCACAGCCACGTGCTCGGTAATGTTCATCGCGAGCGCGGTTTTCCCCATGCTGGGTCGCGCGGCCAGGATAATCAGTTCTGAATTCTGCAGCCCACCGGTAAGTTGGTCGTAATCTTCAAAGCCTGTTTCCAGCCCGCCGAAAGCATGTTGGTTATCGAGCCGGGCGTCGATGCGTTCCAGCGATTCGTGCAAGACTTCGCTGATACTGCTCAGATCGCTCGAACCACGCGATTCCAGAATGCCGAAAACTTTTTCTTCGGCGCGGCTCAATGCCTGTCGCGTTTCGAGCGTGGGATCGTAGGCATCGTGAACAATGTCGGTTCCCGCGTGAATCATCGAGCGCAAGACCGCTTTGTCCGAGACAATGCGTGCGTAATATTCTGCGTGGGCCGCGGTGGGAACGATCTGCGCAATCTCGGCCAAGTACGCGGCCCCACCGATCGCTTCGTATTGTTCCGCACGACGCAAATTTTCGACCAACAGCATGGGATCAATACTTTTCCCGCCGTCGTGCATAGTGAGCAAATGCTCATAAATCGTGCGATTGGCGTCGCCGTAGAAATCCTTCGCTCGCAGGGTGAGCGCAACCTCGTCGAACACCTCGGGCAAAAGCAGAATGCTGCCGAGAACCGACTTTTCGGCTTCCAAGCTCTGCGGCAATTGTCGTTCGAACGCGGCGCTGGTGGAAGTGCGCTGCGGGCCAGAATGTATCCGTTCAATCGTCGCCACGGTGACCGCTCCATCTTTACGAGGCCGAGAGAATATCACGAAACACTGCTCACATAGCCATCGGCGCAAGCCGGTGGTCTTGAAACATAGCCATCGGCGCAAGCCGGTGGTCATGAAACATAGCCATCGGCGCAAGCTGGTGTTGTTAAATCAGCTTTACCAGCGGCTCGCGCCGATGGCTGTTTGCAGCCGATTGCTACTTCTCGTCGGCACCAACGGTTGGCACGACCCACACCTTAAGTTCGCCGTCCACTTCCGTGGCAAGCTTAAACTTCACGGTATAGAGACCCAATTCCTTGAGCACGCCGTCCAAGCGGATTTGGTCGAGATTCAGATGGATATCGCTCTTCTTAAGGGCGGCGACAATATCCGCAGCACCGACGCTACCGTATAAATGGCCATCTTCGGTCGCGTTGGCTTCGATGGTGATGCTCTGCTTCGATATCTCAGTGGCCTTCTTCTTGAGATTCGCTTGCTGCACTTTTTCTAGGGCCTGTAGCTTCACGCGATGCTTCTCGACCATCCGCTTGTGATGGTCCGTGGCGAGCGTTGCCATGCCGTGAGGCATAAGATAGTTGTACGCGTAACCGGGGCTCACTTCGACGACGTCTCCCTGATGTCCCAGGTCTTCAACACCATGGATCAACAGCAACTCCACGCCTCCATGGGGACCCGTGGGCAGACGCTTAATGCGGTGAGGTTTTCTCTTGAGTTTCTTTTGCTTGGTAGGCATATCCAATGTCGCTGTTGGTTAGTGTATTGATGCTTTATATCGTTTGGTGACTTAATTGATCCTTAAAACGGAATCTCGTCGTCTGGCATGGAGTCCATCGAGGCCGAGGAGTATTCGGGGGAATCGTCTCCCGTGGAACGGCTAGACGAACCCTCTCTTTGACCACCTCCACCCCCGCCGCTTTGACCGCCTCCCTTGCCGCCGACCATCCGCATCTGATCGCATACGACTTTCAGCTTGCTCCGCTTTTGGCCGTCTTTTTCCCACGAATCCAGTTTCAAACGACCTTCGATCAGCACGCTCGAACCCTTGGTAAGATATTCGTTGGCCACCTCGGCCGTGCGGCCCCAGAGGGTCACGTCCACAAAGGTCACTTCCTCAACCCATTGGTCATTCCGCTTGACGCGATCGTTAACCGCGAGGCCAATATCGGCGACCGCCGTGCCGCTGCCAATG
>JBGTMM010000261.1:0-2254 GCA_041743635.1 Bythopirellula sp. | reverse complement strand
ATCGGCGGCGGTAGCGGCTCTTGCCCGCCGCAGGCGGCGGCGCTTATTGTAGCTGCTCTTGCCCGCCGCAAGCGGCGGCGCTTATTATTGCATTGGCGTACGTTCCCCACAATTTCACCCACCCTTTTGCACGCCATGGCTTCACGTCTCCCTCCCGACCGAATTCCTGCTGAACGAAAAGTCCGCGCGGGGCTCTTGGGCTTGGGGTTTGACGCCGAGGATGGCCACAAGCGGATCACGCGTGGCCCAAATTTTCTGCTCGCGGGCGGGTCGCATGAGACGCACGGCCAGATGCAAGAAACGGCCATCAAAGTCAACGAGCAGTTGGCGCGCCAGGGAAAAAACCTCGCCGAGGTGTCGGTGCAAGAGCTCCGCGACATCGTGGCGAACGCGGTGAAATAATTTTTAAAGTCAGCCGCGACTCGACGAGTCGCAGGTCCCTGCGATGCCGACAACACTATGTGTCGTTGCCCGTCGCGGCTACTCCAACTCGAATTCGGCTTCTTCGTCTGCCGCTTCGCCGTCGATGAAATCAGTTTGTTCGGTGGGACTGAGCACTTCGGGACGAATCACCGCGATCTCTGCGGGGGCGAGCTTCACGTAACCCAGGCCGCGAATCACCTCCAGCACTTCGCTGCAGGTGGGGAACATGCGGCCGCTGGTGCGTTTGTATTCGTCCATCGCGTTCATGAAGCCGACTTCTTCGTCCGAATATTCGCGCTCGCAGGTAGTCGGGTCGATTTGCCGACGACGTTGCACCTTGGCACGGCGCTCGAGGCTGGCGGGGGCAACGACGACTTCACTCGCTTCACGGCGGGGGCTGCGACGACGGTCGATGGTGACTTCCAATTCGCTGGCGGACTCTTCAGTATTCACTTTGGTGGCTTGGGCCAAGCGTCCCTTGGGGGAGGGAACTTGCTTGCCGGCTTTGGAGGAAACTGTCTTGATCGCAGTGGCTTTCTTAACCGCCATGGGGAGTGCTCCTTGTTAGGTTGCCCAGGGATTGGGCAGGGGTCGCTCGTTTGAGAGGTGCAATCTCGGGTGAGATGCTAGCAATCTTCGGAATAGCGACTGGGCAAAATGGATGACGTGCGAAAAATAACCGATTTCCGTAAAGATGCCGATTGGTGTGGATTGTCCGGTTTAGCGAGAGTTTCCGGCTGGGAGAGCCAGCGAGCTAACGCGAGGGGCCGCAAAGCTGGCAATACCGCCATCTGTGTTGCGTTGCGGAGTGCGGACTGCTATTTTTCCGCCACAGAACGGTCTAGCAAACCAGCCGGTTCGCTCGGCACAAGCCTTCTCTGCACTCGAACTTTGACAGGAACGCGCAAGACGTGCGGCAGTCATGATGCACCGTCCCCAACCGTGGCAGATACGGACCTGGCAAAACCTGCCCCCCTGGCAAAACTTGATGTTCGGTTTCTATGCTCTCGCAATTGCCGGACAACTGGGTTGCAACAGCATGACTTCGCAATCGCTCAACAGCGAAGGAGTGCGGCTCTACCAAAACGGCAACTATCAACAAGCAGCCACGACCTTCCAAAAAGCGATCGCCAGTAATCCGAGTTCGGCGAGCGCCTACTACAACTTGGCCTCGGCGATGCATAAGAACGGCAAGCTCTACAATCGCCCCGCCGACTTGCAACAAGCCGAGCAGTTGTACAACCAATGCCTCGACTACGATCCAAATCACACCGAGTGTTATCGCGGGCTCGCCGTGCTACTGGCGGAAACGGGCCGACAGGATGCGTCGTATCGGCTGCTGGAAGGTTGGGCCTCGCGGAATCCGCAAAATCCCGAGCCTCGGATTGAGCTTGCCCGAGTGCTGGAAGAATCCAACAACATGCCGCAAGCCGCGGCGCGCTTGGAAGAAGCGATCACCATCGATCCTCACAACAGCCGGGCCTTGACGGCGCTGGGCCGCTTGCGTGAATCAACGGGCGACACGCAGCAGGCCTTGGCGAATTACCAACGCTCGTTCGCGATCAACCGGTTCCAACCGGCCATCGAAAACCGCATTGCTTCGCTGCAAGCGAGCCAAGGGGTAAACACGCCGATCGTCACGCCCCCCAACGGCACGCGTACCGTGCAGCAGTGGCAATCGACGGTGCGCTATTAGGTCGCCGCGGCGACCCGCTTGCGGCTTAGCGACGGGGCAGTCAACAATAAAAGCCTCTCCCTCGACCTTGGGAGACCCTTCCCCTAGCCCCTCCCCGGCGGACCGGGGAGGGGAAAATGGTTCCGGACAAGAGGC
>JBGTMM010000260.1:0-6190 GCA_041743635.1 Bythopirellula sp. | reverse complement strand
GCCGCGCGACGACTACGTAGTTAAAATTTCGGTCACCGTGGAAAGTTGGGACTTCCTGACTCATGGTGTGCCTAAAATGAACTGGAATCAGATCCCCGTAATGACCATCGCTTGCGGTTTCGCGATCCTAACGCTTGCCCCGGCCGCTCGTGAGAGGCCCCCACACAAAGAGACGCAAGTTTATGGCTGCTGTGTCTCCACCCTGACCAGGTTCACAAGGCCCCCATTGCAGAGACCTCTCACGAGCGGTCGCGACGTCCGGCATTACGTCTTTACTTTGTACGCTTTTTGCCGGGGATCGTCAAAGGCCCGGCAATATATGAGTCAGCATCGCTTCGGTACCGGAACACCCGGCAGTGGGACATTGCCGGCTAACCGGTGCCTCAAACGAGTCCTTTGCATTAGAATGGCAACTTGCAAATCTCGCTCTCGACAAGTTTGTGGTCTGTGATCTCTGAAATTCCAGATTGGCGTTTCCTGTATCCGTTCGCTTCACAATGGTGCGAAGTGGCCGGCGGACGCATGCATTATGTGGATGAAGGCCCTAGGGGCAAAGAGACGTTGCTCTTCGTTCACGGCAATCCCACATGGTCGTTCCATTGGCGGCGACTCATCACGGCCAATAGCAACCAATTTCGCTGCGTCGCACCCGACCATTTCGGCTGCGGCCTCAGCGATTTGCAGCCGCGGCCGTTGCGGCTCGCCGACTACATCGACAACCTCGTGAGCTTGGTCGAAAAGCTCAACCTGCGGCGGATCACGCTCGTGGCCCAAGATTGGGGCGGGGCAATCGGGCTTGGCACGCTCCTACGTCTGACCGACCGCTTTGAGCGGATCGTGCTATTCAACACGGGTGCCTTTCGGCCCTGGTTTATCCCGTGGCGGATTCGTGTTTGCCGCTGGCCCCTCGTTGGCAAGTTGGCCCTGCAAGGGGGAAACGCGTTTTCGCTGGCCGCTTTGCACATGACCTTGTCGCGCACCACGCGATTGGACCCCGCCGTGGCCGCCGGGTATCTCGCGCCGTACAACTCCTGGTCGCGGCGGGCGGCGGTTTACCAATTTGTGAAGGACATTCCCCTCTCGCCGGCGCATCCCACTTGGCACACGCTCGGCAAGATCGAAGATCGCCTGCCGCAACTCGCCCACCTGCCGCAACTGTTGGTGTGGGGGATGCGGGATTGGTGCTTCACGCCAGAGTGCCTCGACAAGTTTTGTGATGCGTGGCCAACGGCTGAAGTTCACAAACTTGCCGACGTGGGACACTGGGTGGTCGAAGATGCGCCGGAAGAAGCAAATCAATTGCTCGCCGACTTTCTCCATCAAAGCGGAGAAGCGTGATGGACATTGCCACCGCCGCCACCTTAGCATGCATCTGGGAAGCGACCGCCGCCAAACCGGGCAACGTGTACCGCGGTGCCGATTTTGAGGATGTCACCTACGCCGACTTTCTCACCAGTGCGGCCGTCCTCGGACCAAAGATCGCTCTCGCTCCAAGCCATGGCGTAGGATACGCCATACTCGAATCGATCAAAGCGATTCACGGTGCTGTTGGCACGAACACTCACTTGGGAACCGTGCTGCTGCTCGCACCCTTGGCGGCGACAAATACCAAACTCCCCGTTCAAGTTGGATTGCCAGGTGTTCTGGAAAATCTCACTGCCGAAGACACGCGGCTGGTGTACGAAGCGATACGCCTCGCTCAGCCCGGCGGGCTTGGCAAGGTCGATGAGGCCGACGTGAACGAAAATATTCCCGATATTACGCTCGTCGAAGCAATGGGACTCGCAGCAAATCGCGACCTCATCGCTAGGCAGTATGTCGACGACTTCCAGCATGTCCTATTTTTCGCTGAACGAATCGCGTTTCGTGGACAACCACTTTCAGACGCCATCGTTGGTGCCTTTATAGAATTACTGGCTAGAATTCCAGACTCGCTTATTAGTCGAAGGTGTGGATTTGATCAAAGTATTGAAGTCTGGAAGTACGCCCAGCGAGTGCAAGAAGCTACTCAACAAGAATATGCTTCACTCTTAGCTGACTTCGATTTCTGGCTTCGCGCCGACGGCCACCGCCGCAATCCTGGCACGTCGGCCGACCTCATCGCCGCCGCCCTGTTTGTGCTGCTCAGGGAAGAACGCCTACAATGGCCCGTGCGGTTTTATTGAAGAAGTGAGTAAGTGAGTAGGTTAGTAAGTGATTGCAGGCCCGACCTACTCACCTACTCACCTACTCACCTACTCACCTACTCACCTACTCACCTACTCACCTACTCACTATGCCCGAAACCTACCACATCCGACTTACCAAAGAACGCTTTGTCTTTAGCGCTGCGCACTTCATCACCTACAACGGCGATGAGTGCGAACCGCTGCACGGCCACAATTACCACGTCACCGCGGAAATCCACGGGCCGCTCGACGAGAATCAGTATGTCCTCGACTTCATCGTGGTCCGTGATGCCCTCCAGAAAATCGTCGACGCGCTCGACCACCGCATGATTTTGCCCACTCAGCACGCCACGATCAAAGTCTCCGAGAGGGACGGCGAAATCACGGTCACTCACGGCAAAAAACGTTGGGCGTTCCCTCGCCAGGATTGCGTGCTGCTCGCGCTCGCCAACACCACCGCCGAACTCTTGGCTCGCCACATCGCCCACTTGCTCCGTGAAGCGATCGTGGCTCAAACGGGCGCCACACCGGCCAAACTTACCATCGCCGTCGACGAATGCGACGGCCAATGGGGCATCTTCACGCTCGCATGACGCCGTGCTAGCAGCGCTGCGCAGCCCTTGGGCGTCAAACTCTGCTCAAGTTCCCCAATTGGTCCGCCGATTTTGGATAGTATCGCCGCGACACTCCGCGCCACCTGTTCGCGCTGTCCGGCAACTGCTCATCCGAGTGCTCTGAACTTATGAACGATTTGCGCAAAGCGGCGATCCTGGTCACCTCGCTTCCCGAGGAAGAGGCGGTCACGCTCTTGTCGCGGCTTGATCCCAAGCAGATCGAACAAGTGTCGATAGAAATTGCCCGACTCAAAAGCGTGGCCCCCGAAGAACAAGATCAAGTGATCACCCAGTTTGCCGAGTCGAATCCCGGTTCCAGCGGCTTCGAGGCCGGCGGACTTGAGCGGGCGAAGCAACTCGTGCAAGCGGCCCTCGGCAAGAATGCCACCACGGCCCTCGATAACATTCGACAATCCATGGAATCCGTCCCGTTCGTGTTTCTACGGAATGTCGATAGCCAAAACATTCTCACCTATGTGATCGACGAACATCCCCAAACGATCGCGCTGATCCTCTCGCATCTGCCGGCACCCACGAGCGCGCAAATTCTCGCCGGCTTGCCGCCGGATCGACAGCTCCTAGTGATTCAGCGGATTGCTGGGATGGGTCAAACCAGCCCCGACATCATCCACGAAGTCGAGCAGGGCCTCGAACGCCGCATGTCGAGCGTCATGAGCCAAAGCTTTGACAACGCTGGCGGCATCGACGCGGTCGCCGAGATTTTGAACGTCTCGGATCGCGCCACGGAGCGCACCCTGCTCGAAAACTTGTCTCAGGAAGACCCCGATCTCGTCGAGGAGATTCGCCGCTTGATGTTCGTCTTCGAGGACATTTGCCGCTTCAGCGACAAGGATATGCAGATCGTGCTCAAGAACGTTGACAGCGCGCAGTGGGCCATGGCCCTCAAGGGTGCGAGCGGCGAGCTCAAGGAAAAGATTTTCAAGAACATGTCGCAACGCGCCGGCGACATGCTCCGTGAAGAGCTCGGCTTCCTGGGCGCGGTCAAGCTCTCGGCCGTCGAAGCCAAGCAGCAAGAAATCGTCGACGTGGTCCGCCGCCTGGAAGACAGCGGCGAGCTCGACCTCAGCACCAACGACGCCGAAGAAGAGTTGGTGCAGTAATTTTCGAGGCGAATCTGCGGATTCCACAGAGTTTCCCGTCTTGGATTCACCGAGATTCACCAATTTCTCGCCCCGCCCCTGCAATTCCGCGCGCCACTTGAGTAGCATGAACCGCTGTTCACGCTTTCGGAGATTGCTATGAGTGCCACCCCCATGATGCAGCAGTATCACGAGGCCAAACAGGCCGCGGGAGATGCACTGCTCTTGTTTCGCATGGGGGACTTTTACGAGCTCTTCTTCGAGGATGCCAAGACGGCTGCGCGGATCTTGGGTCTCTCGCTCACCAGCCGCGACAAAGGGGAAAATCCGACCCCCATGGCGGGCTTCCCCCATCATCAACTCGACAGCTACCTTGCCAAGATTATCGCCGCCGGGATGCGGGCCGCCGTCTGCGAGCAGATCGAAGACCCGCGCCAAGCGAAAGGCATTGTCAAACGCGCGGTCACGCGCGTAGTGAGTCGCGGCACCGTGACCGACGACGTGCTCCTCAATCCGCAGGAAAGCAATTATCTGTTGGCCATTGCGCAGCAGACAGCAAGTGATGTGTGCGGCTTGGCGTGGATCGACATTTCGACGGGACGCTTTGAAGCGGCGGTCGTGCCGACGGACAAACTGGGCGATGAGCTCGCCCGGGTGGCGCCGGTGGAGCTGTTGGTCAGCGAAGCTGCCCTCGCGCTTCCAACCGTGTGGACGGAAGGCCGGCTCGTCACCCGCCGGCCACCCTGGACCTTTGGCCATAAAGCCGCCGAGGCCGCGCTCACCACGCATTTTGGCACGCAGTCGCTCGAAGGCTTTGGCTTCGGCGACGAAGACGCCCCCGCGCTTGCCGCGGCAGGAGCCGTGCTCGATTACTTATGCGAAACGCAGAAAACTTCGCTCGCGCACATCGATTGTTTGTCCCCCTATCGGCTGGGGACGCGGCTCGAAATCGATCAAGCCACTCGGCGGAGCCTGGAAATCTCGCAGTGTTTGCGGGATGGTCGGCGTGAAGGCTCACTCGTGGGGGTGGTGGACCGCACGGTTACGGCGATGGGGGCACGGATGCTCGGCGATTGGTTCGCTAATCCACTCACCGACCCCACAACGATCAACGCACGGCTCGATGCCGTGGGCGAACTTGTTTCACACCCCACAGTGACCGCCGATTTGCGAGATGAGCTGCGTTCGATTTACGACATTCAGCGGCTCCTCTCGCGAGTGACCACCGCCCGGGCCACGCCCCGCGATTTGTGTTTTCTCGCGCGCACGCTGCGGTGCCTTCCCAAGGTGAAAGCGAAACTCACGGGGCGCGGGGCCGCGCGGCTTTCGCAACTTGAAGCCCGCATCGACCTTTGCCCCGACATTCGCGGCCAGCTCGAAGCGGCGCTCGCCGAGGATTGCCCACTCAACGCGCGGGAGGGCGGGTTCATTCGCGAAGGGTTTCATGCTGAACTCGACGAACAGCGCGACCTCATGCGCGGCGGCAAAAAATGGATGGCCGAATATCAAGCCCACGCGATTGCCGAGAGCGGCATCGGCAGCATCAAGATCGGCTTCAACAAGGTCTTCGGCTATTATCTGGAAGTCACCCACGCGCACCGCGATAAGGTGCCCGCCAATTTTATTCGCAAGCAAACCCTCAAAAACTGCGAGCGGTTCATCACGCCGGAACTCAAAGAGCACGAAGAAAAAGTGCTTGCCGCCGAGGAGCGTGCGTTCGATTTGGAGTACGAACTGTTTGTCGAACTCAGGGAACTGGTGGCTGGTGCCGCCCGGCGCTTGCAAGGAACCGCCAATGCACTCGCGGAACTCGACGTGCTGGCCTCGCTCGCCGATCTCGCGCGGTCCCGCAACTACGTGCGGCCCACAATCACCGACGAGAGCGTGCTCGACATTGTTGACGGCCGCCATCCTGTCCTCGACCTCATCGAAGCGGAGGGGACGTTTGTGCCCAACAGCGTGAGTTGTGCGGCGTTGAAGAAAGGGGGAAGGCGGAAGGGGGAAGGCGGAAACGAGAATTCCACAATCCGCAATCCGCATTCCGCAATTCTGCTCATCACCGGCCCCAACATGGCGGGCAAGAGCACGTACATTCGCCAGGTGGCCCTGCTCACGCTGCTCGCGCAAGTGGGAAGTTTCGTTCCGGCCCGCGAGGCGACCATCGGCATTGCCGACCGCATTTTTGCCCGCGTGGGAGCGAGCGACGACTTGGCGCGGGGCCGCAGCACGTTCATGGTCGAGATGACCGAGACCGCGCGAATTCTCAACACGGCCACCAACCGCAGTCTCGTAATTCTTGACGAAATCG
>JBGTMM010000259.1:0-3750 GCA_041743635.1 Bythopirellula sp. | reverse complement strand
CCCCGATCAATTTGGCAATGTCAGTTCTTTTCGTCATTACGGGTTTAACGTTGCAGCATCGTGCCTTGCTCCAACGGCGGATGGAATTCGGCAAGATCAACGCCATTGCGGCCATCGCACCAATTACCGGCGCGATAGTGGCCATCACAATCGCAATTCTTGGTGGCGGCTATTGGGCCTTGGTCGCGGTGCTGACGGTGTCCCACCTCACAACCTGCTTGGGAATGTGGATTGTTTGCAGGTGGCGGCCTGGTTTGCCACGACGTGGGACGGGCGTGCGTCAGATGCTGGCCTTTGGAAGTCACGTCACTGGGTTCCAATTCATCAACTTTTTTTCCCGAAATGCCGACAACGTCATGCTCGGTTATATGTGGGGCAAGATACCGCTTGGTATTTATACGCGGGCTTACAGCATGATGATGCTCCCGGCTGGCAAGCTGACGACGCCGCTTGATCAAGTGTTGGTCCCCACGCTTTCGCGCTTGGTCGAAAGCCCCGATAAGTATCGAGCATTCTATCGCAGTGCGCTGGCCCTTGTGGCTGGTATGTGTACGTTCTCCACGGTCGCGTTGATCTTGATCTCACCCGAACTCATTCCCTTGGTCTTGGGCGAAAAGTGGAAAGATATTGTTCCGCTCTTTTTGGCGCTCAGCCCAGCGGTCTTGGTGACATGCACCAACTCGGCGAGTTCCTGGCTCTACTTAAGTTTCGGTCACGTGCATCGGCAGTCGTTTGCAGGTGCCGTGAACGCGGCCTATATGGTGACTGCGATGGCAATTGGTTTGCCTTATGGACCGATGGGCATGGCAATCGCCGTGAGCATTTCGCGAGTCACTGCCAAGTTGCCGTACGTCGCATACAGTTGTCGAGGAACGGCGGTTTCGTTGAGGGATTATCTGGAAGCTGTGTTCTGGCCGACTTGGGTTCCCGTGATCTCCGCTGTCGGCGCTTTCCTGATTGCCGTGGCCAGTATAAAATCGCGGCTTCTCCCTGGCCAGCCTTTTCCACGATTCTGGGAATCGCTACCGATCAGTCCCGAGCAAGCACTCTTGGTCATTTGCGTGAAACTCGCGATTTGGGTCATTTTGATTGGAGCGATAATCATGATCGTGCCCTCTGCCAGAGCGGCAGTATTCACCGAACCACGGGAACTCTTGCAGAGAGTCCTCAAGACGAAAAATAATCAGAGTGTAGAATAAAGGTCTCACCTTTTATTAAGCGATTCTTGTTTCACGAAAGCAACCTAGATTGAGCCGTTCGATCGACTACTTTTCGAGTGAAAACCTGCGCAAGGATTTGAAGGGAAAGACTGTGCGCGGGGGGCTTTGGACGTTGGGATCGCAGGGAATGATCGTAGCCATTCAATTTTCTGCGATTCCAATCCTAACGAGGTTGCTCGATCCAACCGACTTTGGTCTCGTGGCGATGGTGACGGTGTTTATGGGGTTTTCGACGATGTTCGTCGACGCGGGTCTTTCGATGTCGACCGTCCAACGCGAGGAGATCACTCATCAGCAAGTGAGCAATCTTTTTTGGCTGGCTGCGGGATTAGGGCTGGTGGTCTCATTGATGATCGTGGCTGCAGCACCGGCGATCGCCTGGTTTTACAGTGAACCTCGGTTGATACCGATCAGTTTGGCGCTGGCGACAACGCCCCTTTTGGCGGGACTTACCATTCAACATCAAGCGTTGCTCCGAAGGACGATGAAGCTGCGGCAGCTAAGTCTCATTCACGTTCTCGGCACCCTGTTTTCATATCTCCTTGCGGTTACTATTGCTTGGATCTATCGCTCCTACTGGGCATTGGTCGTATTGACGATTTCTGTTGCCGCACTGCGAACGCTCGGAACATGGATTGCTTGTCGCTGGTGGCCTAGTCTTCCAAAACGGGGCGCCGGCATTCGCTCGATGGTAGGGTTCGGCGCGAATCTCACTGGTTTCAGCTTCGTAAACTACTTCGCTCGTTCGGGAGACAACATGCTGATTGGCTGGTGGTGGGGGGCCGAGCCGCTCGGCTTCTATGAGCGCGCTTACAAACTGATGATGGCACCCCTGCAGCAAGTCAACTCGCCATTGAGCGGAGTGATGATTCCGGCTCTAAGTCGACTCGCAGGACAGCCCGAAAAATATCGCGATGCCTACTTTCAAGCGATCGCAATTTTACAAATCGTGTCATGCCCCATTATGGCCTTTGTCGCCGTCATGGCACCCCAGATTGTCGATGTCGTGTTTGGGCGTGGTTACGAGGAAGCGGGGCCGATTCTACGGTGGCTGGCAATCGCTGGGTCCGTTCAGACGGTCGGCCAGTCGCTTGGTTGGTTGTATATTAGTCAAGGTCGTGGACGTGACATGATGGTTTGGGGGATCATTGCGAGTTCGTTAGTCATTTTGTCGTTTCTAATCGGGCTGCCATGGGGACCAGTTGGCGTTGCTCGCGCCTACGCGGTTCTAATCTGGCTGATAATCGTTCCGGTGTGTTATTACGGCGTTGGGCGGCGGGGACCAATTACTATGTTGGATTTATTACAATCTACGGCGGTTGCGGTAGTATACGCCATGCCGACAATTATTGCCTCGCTTTTGGTAGTATACCGTTTTCCAACACTCCCCAGCCCAGCGGGAATCGCACTTAGCGGAACAGCCTCGTTGATTGCGTCTTTAACAGCTCTGGTAAGTACTAAGGTGGGGCGACAGCTCGCTAGCGATAACATCCGCCTACTGCAAGCTACCATCGCACCAACCATTCGGAAAAAGCTAAATGCCACGCCGCTGCCACGTAGTGGCAGTTAATTTCACATTCCTTAAAGCACGAGTACGCAATGAAGAATCTTATTCGCCGCATTCCCATTGTCGGTCCTTTCACCATCCGCGTGGCACGGCGACTGCGTGGGAAACGAGCTCCTGAATTTCCCGGGTCAGCCGATTACTGGGAAGAGCGTTACAAATCCGGGGGGGATTCTGGTTGCGGCTCTTACGCCATGCTGGCTGAATTCAAAGCCGAAGTCTTGAACAATTTCGTTAAAGAGCACGCGATTAAAAGCGTCGTTGAATTTGGATGTGGCGACGGCAACCAGCTACGCCTCGCCGAATATGCGACTTACACGGGTTATGACGTAAGCCCCACGGTTGTTGAGTGTTGTAAGGAAATGTTCGCTGCGGATAGCACAAAAAAATTCTATCTCATTGAGGAATATCGGGGCCAAAATGCCGACTTAGCGGCTTCGCTCGATGTAATATATCATTTGGTCGAGGATTCCGTTTACGAGACGTATATGACCAGGCTATTCGACAGTGCGCAGCGCTATGTCGTGATCTATTCGAGCAATTACGAATTCTACGATTTAGCAAAAGCTCCGCATGTAAGACACCACCAATTTACTAAGTGGATCGAACAGAATCGATCTGACTGGCGTCAGATTGCTTCAGTGCCGAATCGGTATCCCTATGATTCAAAAACCCGCGCAGGATCATTCGCGGATTTCTATTTCTTTGAAAGATGCGTCTAAAAATGGGTAGGCGGTTTCGAGCATCGAGCGCGGATCATACCGCAAGCGTAAGTGATTGAGTTTCTCATTGAGCAAGTGCCGCATGTATAAAATAGAATTAAACGAAGCCGATGGACCCTACCAAGATTATACGCGGTCTCTGCGACTTCTCATACGTCATCAGCTTCTCAGAGTGCGCCATGTTCCAGTCCGTGGAACTCAACTAGCGGCGAACTGGATTAACAGATTGTTTTCGGCCCCGAAG
>JBGTMM010000258.1:0-2916 GCA_041743635.1 Bythopirellula sp. | reverse complement strand
GGTTAAGCGAACGGTGAGCTGTCAACTGAATCAGGCCGGTCTATTACGATGGTTGAGACCGTAATCACTTCCATGTTCAATTCGACGGCAGCCCATCGCGCAGTTGATGCTTACGGAGCAGATAGGGCATATTCCTCGGATCAATCCCCAGCATATCCGCCGCTTGTTTCTTGATCCCGTTGGCGCGAAGAAGCGTATCGAGCAGGATCTCCTTTTCGAGGAGGTTCAATTTTTCCCTTAATCCCAGACCAGACGAAGGTTCAGGAGTCTCTGTCCCATCACAAGATTTGCTGAGGTTCATCGGGAGGTTCGAAGGCAAAATGGCCGGACCCTTCTCAACGATGACCGCGTGTTCCATCGCATTCGCCAACTCCCGGACATTTCCAGGCCAGTCGTGCTCGATAAGTAAGGCGATGGTCTCTGGAGCGATGGCGCGAATGTCGTTGCCAATAGCCTCACGATACTTATGGAGGAAGTGCAGGGCCAGTAGGGGGATGTCTTCTTTTCGCTCGCGTAGCGGCGGCAGCGGGATGCAAAAGACATTGAGCCGGTAATACAAGTCCTCGCGAAATGTGCCGTCGGCGACTACTTTGGCTAATTCTACATTGGTCGCGGCGATCACCCGGACATTGACCGGTGTGCTCACCGAACTGCCGACCGGCTCGAATTCGCGCTCCTGCAACACGCGGAGAAGCTTGGCCTGTCCCGAGAGGGACATGCTGCCGACCTCATCCAGGAGAATCGTGCCGCCATCGGCCTGTTTGAAACGTCCGCGGCGGTCACGGATCGCGCCGGTGAACGCCCCTTTCACATGACCGAAGAGCTCGCTTTCCAAAAGCGTTTCCGTCAGCGCCGCGCAATTCACTTTCACGAAGGGACCACGGCAACGGTGACTGTGCGCATGGATCGCATTGGCGACGATCTCTTTGCCCGTTCCGCTTTTCCCTTGAATCAAAACCGTGGCCTCGCTTTTCGCCACGGAACCGATGAGACGGCAGACCGTACGGATTTTTTTACTCTGGCCGATGATGCTGGGGAAATCCACTTGCTCGGGCCATATAGCCCTGCTATCCGTGGACGACTCGGCGCAGGAGAGAGCCGCGCTTAGTTTCCGGGCAGCAATAAAGATGTAGTTTTCTTCGCCCCACTGCAAGCGCGTGACGCTTGCATCCACGGCAATCATCTCACCGTTTTTCCTGACCAATCGCAGGCCGTTGCAACCTGCCGCGTCCGCCTCGTCGGCATTCCGGGAAAAAGCATGCGCGTTCAATCCGTTCTGTGGTTGGAACAGGCGATCGATGGCAAGCCCCTTGATCTCCTCGCATTGATGGCCGGTATCGTTTAGCGCCTGGATGTTCGCTTCGACGAGGGTGTTGGTCGCCGCGTCAAAAACGAAGATGGCCTCGCTCGCGTAGTTGAAGAACATTTGATAGAGATCGGCCGATTCATGCATCGTTCCCCTCCTATCCTGTTGCTTGTGTCCGCTCCCACCCTGGATGGTATTCTGCAAGGTCTCCGATCCTTTAAACCTTGCAACGCGCTTGCACTAAACCGCTGCATCTGGCGGCCGTCGCGGTTACGGCATGGGTCAAGACCCTCTAACCGATGATGGGCGGTGTCCAAGGCTCTCGCGCTATCGTCATTGTATAGGCATGACCAACTGTGTGATGTGAAATATTCACACTATTCTCGATGGAACACGGCGAACGGCTGATACCTGCAGACTCAATACTCGGAAAGCACGCATCACGGCGATTAATGTGATGTGCGCAGCGCTACATCAAGGCCAACAAGGTAGAAAATGCTTGTTCTTTTCTGATGCATTCGAACGGAGCATTTTTCATAGCGGGTTGGTCATCGCCACTCACAAGAAACAGGATTTTCGCCTTAGGCTGTCGCCGCCGCGCCACTGCCGCGAGACGTCGTTCACATACAAAAGTTCGCGATACGCCGATCAAGATGTGCCCATAGACATTGCGACGAAGCATGGTCAGCGCAACCCGAATCGTCGCCGCGACGTCTACCTCGGAATAACCCGCCGCCAAGAGAAAATTACGAAGCGCCTCGCGAAAGAGCGGATCGCGATCGCAGATGAGAATTGCGCGTAGCCGGTTCATCTCTCATGCTGGGTGCAGCCTTTGGCTATCGCTCCGTGCCGTATATTTACTCCGACCTCATTTTCCTTTCGTCTGCCCTGCACTTGCCGTTCGCAAAATACTCCTTACCCGCGTCGGCCAACGACCCCGTCTATCGCGGCGCTTCCGTCAGGCGTAATTGATCGACGTGCAGCGTGATCTGTAACCCGCTGTGCCTGTGCAAAATCCCCACGCACCCGGTATTGGGCTTGACGCCCGTGGTGTCGCCGTTGATGCGGGCCACCACGTTGCCATCCAGTCGCAATACGGCGGTCGTTTGCCGGGTGCCTAATCTGAGCAGATCAAGTTCCCACCTGACCCGGCTATCCGTGGAAATTTGTCCCTCCGTCACATCAATTCTCTCCCTGAACAAGCCATCCGCGCTTCGAATCAAAATGCCCGCGACGTATTTATCGTTTCCGATCTGCCGCAGGCACGCAGCGGCCACCAATTCGTTGCCTACCAAGAAAGCCAAAGGATGAATCACCAGTCCTTTGTCCAACTGCAGTTCTGCAGGCTTGATATCCGCCTTCAAGCGCCAGGACATGGGTCGGACGGGCGAGCGGTTGACGGGCAAGGCGAAGCGCAGCCCTGCGTGGATCAGTGCCCCTTGCACACTCTGGAGGTCCTGACACAGCAGGCCCCGTGAACCGGTGAGAGCGGCGGTTTCATCCGGCCGGCAGATATTGCCGGACAGGACGCTCAGTTCCCAATCTGGCGGCGGAAAAGTTTCCCCATCTTCGAAACCCGCACGACTATTGACGGGTTTCTCGTCGGCTTC
>JBGTMM010000257.1:0-15541 GCA_041743635.1 Bythopirellula sp. | reverse complement strand
CCGCGGTGGCAGGTCGCCCGATTTTGCGCGTCCGGGATAGCAATAGCCCATCGGAATGATGGCGATCCGACTTTCGTCATAAAACCGCTCGCGGTCGACTCCCATCCATTGCCGGAGACGCTCGCCGCTGGGGTCGTTCCACGGGATGCCCGTCTCATGGACCCGCGTGCCGGGGGCCTGACCAACGATCAACAATCGAGCCGTTGTCGTCGCTCGCAATACCGGGCGGGGTTCAAAAGGCAGTTCCGCTTCGCAGGCGCGACATGCGCGAACTTCCTTAAGCAACCGGCCGAGAGAGCGGTTCAGTCGAGTCGATGAACATTTGTTTTGGAATGCATTGGTTGACACGCATCTAAGCTTAACAGGTTTGCGTTGACCGACGAGATACTATTTTAGGCGACGGCAGCCTTGAACTGGCAATCATCGTTGGTCTAGCCGAACTTGCGGCGATAAATGAAGTGGCGGGCCCAACCGTCCGCGAGCGCTGGTGCCACCAGGGCCGCATTAAGTGCGCGTTGGAGCCGTCGACTGGCAAATGGGGGATTTCCGGGCAGTGAACTTGAGCGGCTTCGTCGCGGTGGACGGCCAGAGGGAATTTGATACGATTGTGACTATGTTTCTCAACGCAAAACAAGCAGCCAAGTCCTCCGCTCTGCCCTCGCGAACAGCGGGACACGGATGGGACATGGCGGTAATGCGTAAGGGGTAGAAAAGAACAACAACTCGTTCTAAACTACTGCTGCTGAACGACTTGCCGGAGTGGCGGAATGGCAGACGCGCTGGACTCAAAATCCAGTGCCCGCAAGGGCGTGAGGGTTCGATCCCCTCCTCCGGTACTTTTTTTCGCTGGATTACCGCGCGCCGCTGCGCCGCCGACCACCCGCCGTCACCATCCCCAGCGCCAGCAGTGCCACTCCCGTCGGCTCGGGAACCAGAGCAATGTCAAGCTGATAAAATTGGGTGACCCTGCGACCAGAGGGATCTTCGATTAAACTTCCCGACACGCGAATCAAATAATCTCCCGCATTCGCGAGCGACAAGAACGGAATCGACTCGCTCGCGCCGAGGCCTCCCACCAGCGACGAACCAAGGAGATTCACTCCGGTGTGGTCGTACAAAAAGAGTGACAAATCGCCCAAGGCCGAGGTATTGAACGGCGTCTGCGTGCCGCCCTGCGGACCTTCTTGATAAGTGGGGCCCACGGGCGTGAGCAAGAGATCGAGTTTCCCAGCCTTGGGGATCGAAATCTTAAAATAATCCGGGTCGGAGTTCTTGTTAATGCTGACAAAGTCGACATCGGTCGGCGCGACCGCTCTGTCGACGGCATCTTCGCCAAGCTTGAGCGTTTGGTGAACGCCCAAAGATCCCAAATTCGTGGCGCGGGCGACTATGTCGTTGCCGCCATTTTCTTCGTAGCGGTCGCCATACAAAAAATGGATCCCCAGAATGTCGTCAAACTGGGGACCATCGAATGAGGTCGCCAGAAACGGTTCCATCAGAAAGTTGTTGCCGGCACCGGAAGAATCCAGGTGGTTCAAGCCCAAGCCGTGGCCAGCCTCGTGCATCACCGTGTTGCGAAACCGCAAATAATTGCCGAAGTCATTTCCCATCAGCAATGATTCGGACGTATCGATCACCATGTCGGAATTATTGGGAAAGTAATTGTAGGCCACGACCGAGGGCCGCGTTGGTCCATCAATGTTATGCCCACCCAGGCGGTGATCGCCGCGTCGCCCGAGTATACCGACATTCGACGAACTGCCCAAAAACACGCCGTCGTCGTTCGGCTCATAACTGAAGCGCAAACCCGAGACGGCATCCCAGCGGTCGAAAGAAGTACTTATCAGGGAAAACCAATCTCGCTGCGTAAAATCGGCTCCACCAGGTCCAGGGCCACCATGGTGGATGTTGTCGAGAAAAGTGATCAAGTCACTCGGTGCGTTTGGTTCCCCTTGACCCGAGGGCATGGGCGTGCCGTTGGGCACAATGCTCCAAGTCAAAAGCGCGGGTTCGCCACTCGATCTCGAACCTCCGGAGGTCGTGGACCAACCACTGCCGGTAGTCCGAAAGGCGGCGGGTTCTTCGCCACCCCCCTCTCGAAAAGAGTCAAGAATATTTTGGTGCAGGCACGAAACCGTTACCGGCATGCCGCACGCATCGCAGGCAAACAACGCAGTAGGACACAAGGCCACTGCAAGCGCGAGTGCGAGAGAGAGAAACCTGGTTGTGGCGTAGGGCATTAGTTCATCTCGTTGTAAAATCAGAGCGCTAGAATCAGAGCGCCATGTCCGGCGTCACGTTCCGCCCTAGGGGGCATCTTCCAGAATAGTCGCCAATTTTAGCCCTCACAAGAGTTTGGCGGAGATAACCGCGGTAGGAAGGCAGAATCGTTATAATTGGAGTCCCAGTGCCCAAGAGCTAACTTTCTGCGGCTTTAAGAGTTATAACCGGTCCCATGGCTAAAGCCGCTGTCACTATCGTCCCCGCCCTGAAGCTGCTGATATCCCCCGGCGACTACCAGCCCACAGGGGTCTGTGCGGTCGTGGGTGACGACGCTTTTACCAAACACGAAGTCCGGCTGGCCCTCAGCCGCACCCTGTTGGGGGACGGCGATAGCCTGGGGGCCGAAGTGCTCGAAGGCAAGTCCGCCGAGCTGCGCGACGTGTTGGATGCGCTCAGCGAGCGTTCGCTCTTTGGCGGCAAGATGCGCGTCGTGGTGATCGAAGAGGCCGACTCATTTGTCAAACAATATCGCGAGCAACTCGAAGCGATTGTCGAAAGGTTGTCCGGCGGAGCCGAGAAACCACCCAAGGATGCCGTGCTGATTCTCGAGGTCTCGACTTGGCCCGGCAACACGCGGTTGGCTAAGGCGGTCGCCTCCAGTGGCCTGACCGTCTCATGCCAAATTCCCGAAAGAGGCGCGGAGCTCACCGCCTTCACAAAGCTGCTCAAAGATTGGTTGATTCTCACCGCTAAGAACGAGCATCAAGTGGAACTCAAACGCCCCGCGGTCGATTTGCTCGTGGACTTGTTGCCCTCCGAACCAGGGATTCTTTTTCAAGAAGTCTCGCGGCTCGCGCTGCTTGCCGAAAACAAAGCCGCCATCGACGTTGACTTGGTCCGCGAACACGTTGGCGGTTGGCGTGTGCGCAAGACTTGGGACATGATCGATGCCGCCGCCGACGGCAATGCCGCCGCAGCCCTTGCTCAAATCGACCTCCTGCTGGCCGCTGGCGAAGACCCCCACGGCTTGTTGCCGCAAATGGCTTCGACCTTGCGCCGCTTCGCCGCCGCCGCGCGAACCTACGAACAAGCCGAAGGGCAACGCCGACCCATGTCGCTCCGCGCCGCGCTGGAAGCTGCCGGGATGAAGCCGTTTGTGCTCAACACCGCCGAAAATCAACTCAAACAAATCGGCCGCCCGCGAGCCAAGCAACTGTTTCGCTGGTTGCTAGCAGCCGACTTGGAACTTAAGGGGCACAACTCCACCAAGGATCGCGCCCGCCGGGTACTGGAAACCCTCATCGTGCGACTCGCCAAACAGGCTGCGCCAGCGAGCCGGCTCGTCCCGAGCCCGAGCAATTCCCGCATTAGACCGGGGTCGTGACGACCCGGCTCGCTATCTTCACTCACCTTGCCCCCTTCTCACCAGTTTCCTACCATCCGCCGACTCTTCTCGCTCCGGAAACTACCATTTTTTGCGTGTCGACATGATTCACTCATTGTCATCTTGTCACTTTCTGCGCATGGTCGTAGTGGGCCATGTCGGCATGGTGGCAATGGTCTGCCTCACCGGCTGCACGGGCCCGTGGTCCGCGGAAAGCAAAACCGAACCCCTCTCCGTCTCCCATACGGCCAGCGACTCCTTGGCTGTCGCGCCACTTGTTACTGCCCAACCGGTCACACCAGCGGCGGTCGTCACCCCCACTAACCTAGCCGTGCCACCTCCCGTTGAACTCACGACTGAACAAGAAATCGCGCTCAACAACCTAGTGGCCGAAGTGCGGAGCACGATGCTCCTCGACTCACACGCCGAACACAAGTTGCGCAGCGAGCTTCGCCGTGCCCGGCAAGACGAATGGCCACTCGTCGTTAAACAGTTCCGCTCGGCCCTGGCGTATCGCGATCAACTCGCGGCCCGTGAGAGCGAGCAAGCTCAAGAATTTCAGCGAGTGAGTCACACGACTCAGTTCCCGCCGCTTCCCAGCCCTTCGGAATCACAAAATACGAGCGCCAGCGACATGCAAATGTTGCAGGCCGCAGTCACTCAAGCCGAAGCCCTTCAATCGCAAGACGTGCGTCTTGCCAACCACATCACGCCCGCCGCGCAAGAACCAACAGTGCCCACGGAACAGCCGCTTCCCTCGCGCGGCACAACGCTCGCCAATCACGTGGCCCAGCCGCAATCCACCGCCATCCAACAAGTGAGCCATGCGGCGGCCACCCCCACCGATTGGCGTTCGCAGCTCACCTCCACCATCGAGGCCCTCGAGCGCGACGTGAAAACCAATCCCGGCAGCACCGATGAGCTGCAAGAACACATGCGCTTGCGGATGCTGCTACTGATTGCTGGTCGTGAATCTGATTCTCTGACCCCCATTCCCGGTGCCTCGCCGACCGAGCAAGATTATTGGTCCAAGCAGCTTTTCGCCCTTTCCACTTATTTTGACAACTCGCGTCAGTCCGACACCAAGAAACGCGCTGCCGGGGCCTTGATCCATCTGGACGCCGCCCGGGCCAAACTTGCCGAGCTTGCCACGTTGCAAGTCCGAAATCTCACCTTCGTCGACCGCGTTGATGGCTACGGACTGTACGAGCCGCATGAGAACACCAAATTCAAGCCGGGCGATCAGGTGACGCTTTATGCCGAGGTCGACAACTTCCGCAGCGAGTCGACCAAAGAAGGCTATCGGACGACGCTCGCCACGAGCTACGAAGTGGTCGATCCCCAAGGCCGCCGCGTCGATGGGGCGCAATTCCCCGAAGTGGCGGACATTTGCAAAAATCAACGCCATGATTTTCACATGCAGTATGGCGTCGCGCTCCCCACGCGCATCTATCCCGGCGAATACGAATTACGCGTCATCATCACCGATCAACTCTCCAACAAGATCGGCCAGGCCTCGCTCCCCTTCACAATCGTTGAATAGCCCTCAGCCGCTCGCGACTTAGCAAACTCCGTCTGCTCGGACGCATCGATGCCGCCGTCGCGCAAGCCATGCTCGCCAGCATCAGCGTCGACGCCTCAGGGACAACAAGGCTTTGCTGCACCCAGTCTATGGCTTGATCATGGGCATCCTCGCTGAGGCCATTGTTGTAGACCACGAAAAAGGGGAGCGACTTCTCAATGGACGAGTCACTGCTCATAAGCTCCAGCGGCAACAGATAAATTCCAGCCGTTGGATTGCCGGTCCCTCCGTTGAGAAACGAACTGAGATGCCGGTGAACCGATCCGCTGGGGGTGACCGTCTGAATACTGAATCCCGCGATGAAGCTGGTCGAATCGTCGGCAACGCGGCTTTGGCTGCCGAAACTCAGCGTGAGCGTCTCGTCGGATTGCGTGAGGCCGAACTCGACGTCGCCGAGGCCATCCCAATAACTCAAGTTCGAGGGGAGCCCAAGGCTGCCAGCGCCTACGATGTTAAACAACAACTGACTCCCGGGTGGAAGGCTGCCGGCGCCAGAGTTGAAGCCGGGATCTTGCGCGAAATAAGGTTCAGCGGGGTCCTCGCCGAAGTCATAGCCGAATACCCGCAGTGCGGGTAGGTCCGTGCTCGTCGCATCGTCGAAGCCGGCCGTGACGAGTTGGCCGTTTTGCACATAGGGGCGGACATCCGCATGTTGTGCAAAGGCGGTCGAAGCAATGCATATGAGTAAGGCGGCAAATAACAGAGCATGAGTTTTCATCGTGTATCTCCTAAAAATGTTGAGAGAATCGCTTAAAGTGAAGTCTCGTGTAAAAAATATTAATCAAAAAAATTCAAGGCCTCAGCGGCCTCTTCGGGCTTTACAAAAACAATCGGCTTCCGGCACCATTCGGCGACCGTCTCCACCGAGATTGACGCCACGCGGCCGTCAGCAAACAGGTAATTGGCTCCTTCGTGATGGCGGTCCACGCTGACCTCGCCGCGCATGGCTTCCAGCACGCGTCCATGAGCGATGTTCGTCGGAGTAAACCAGCGGTGCGACTCGACATGATCGTCGAACTCCGAAACGGGACGATTCTCCCGATCGGTGAGCTCGACGGCCAATAGAGTCCTGGTGACCGAAGGTAGCTTGTTCCGATTCAGGACTGATCCGGGTAAGACGCCGTTGGTGACGTAAGCGTTCATCGCATAACTCGACATCCTGGCGTCGAGACGTTCCTTCGCTTTAAGGTCACTGGGACAAATTCGAATCTCGTCCACGTTTTCCAGATATGGCGCGAGCGTATAGACCCAGCACTCGTGGAAGTCCGTGTCGTGAGTCGTCTTCGGAAAAGCGCCTCGGTGGTCGTCGCAATACCGAATCACGGACAATCCCACCTGCCGCAGATTGTTGGCGCACGCGGTGCGGCGAGCGGCCTCACGGGCCGCTTGGAGAGCCGGAAGCAGCAGCGCCATGAGTACGCTCAGGATCGCTATTACCACCAACAACTCCACAAGCGAAAAGGCGGTTTGTCTTATCGATAGGGCGTGCCGACACACACTCGGTTTCACACCGTGTTGTGCAAGTGGAAGTGACGTGAACATGTGGGGATTATTACCTTTCCGGCGCAAACTCAACGCTTCGCCGGCCTGGTGAGAAAACAACGGTTTTTGGTCGGACCGCTTTTTGTCTTCACTCCGTGGGCCGACGAAGCTTTTTTCGCGCACACCGCCGCGTACGCCTGCGCGGAAATGCGCGTAGCGTATTCTCGAGGGGCGCTGGTCGACAAATCGAGTTCGACGCCGGGTAAGAAAGCGCAGCAAAGGGCGCCGACTTCCGTCGTCGAAACATGGAACGATTAAACGTTCGAAGAAAGCCGCGGCGGAGCACGTGCGGAGTAGAGACGCTCGCCTTCAATTGACGGCTGAAGAATTGCCTCCTCGGACATTGGCTCGCACCGAACGCCGTAAGCGATGACCTTTAGAGGTGGCGTCAGCGCCTGTGGAATCGCAAGAAACCGACATATGGCACAGTCGGAGTTCGACGCGCCGATCTCAGAAGTTGGACTCTGTGGAACGTGGTCGCAGGCATCGCCGTCGGCAGAACAGAAATGTCCTAGACCATGAGAATGGCCGCATCCGGGCAGAAGGTGCAGACCAGTCCCCAAAAACGTGACGGTGCCAAAAACCGCCAGCAGAACCGGAGCCACAAATTGCCGAAAAAGAGACATTACAAACCGCTACTCACGCTGACCATACAAGATAGCGGTCCGACCAACCAATATTATTGAGAGACTTACCGAATCCGTCAAGCCACTATCGCGAAACTTTTCCTATCAGTATCCCATGGCATCGCCCGCAAAGTTCTCCGACAAAGATCAACACCAACCCCCTCGGAATTACCCCCGCCCATTTTGCCCACGACCCTACGCAGGCCCGCTGGTATGATGGTTAATGGTCTCGGCTGGCAGCGGTTGCTCGCCGGATGTCTGCCGCCAATTGTTACGCCCCTTAACAGCCATGCCCCCCGTTGAAAGCCCACCGGCGACTCCCGCCGGTGGCAAAAAACTCGATCTCCGTGGCGAACTCTCGTCGCTGAAAATCGACCGCTCCCGAGCGCGCAAATCCTCGCTGCTCAGGCGCTTGGTGTGGCTCGTGATCGGGCTCGCCGTGATAGCGGGTATTGGGGGCGGAGGATATTGGGCCCTTCGTGATCGGCTGTTCCCGCTTCCCGTGGTGAAAGTCGAGACGGTTCGCATCCTGACCAAGGGCCAAGTCTCGGCCCAACTGACAGCCACTGGCTATCTCGAATCCCGTTGGCAAGCCGCCGTGGGTGCTAAGGTTCCCGGCCGGATTGCGAACATCCCCGTCGAAGAGGGTGACAAAGTCCAAGCCGGTGCCGTGCTCGCCGAATTGGAACACTCCGATCTTGACGCAATGCTCGCCTCGCGAAAAGTGGCCGTGAGGCTGGCGCAAGCTCAAGTCTCCGAAGCCGATTACACCCTCGCCCAATCCGAACGCAACATGAATCGCCAGCGGCAACTTCTCGAGCGCGATGCCGGCACGGTGGAAGCGGTCGAACAAGCCGAAACCGCCTACCAAGTCGCGCAAGCCACGCAGCAAGCCCGCGTGGCCGCCCTCGAAGCCTCCAAAAGCAACGTGGTTGAGGCCGAGGAAGCAATCAAGAATATGTTCATTTATGCCCCGTTCGACGGCACGGTTGTCACCAAGGATGCCGAGCAGGGTGAATCAATCATGCCCGGCGGCATGGGCGCAAGCTCCGGGCGTGGTTCGGTGATCACGCTTGCCAAGCTCGACGAGCTCGAAGTCGATACCGACGTCAAAGAAGACTACCTCGGTGCGCTCCGCAAGGGCCAACCCGCGCAGGTGATCGTCGATGCCGTGCCCAACCATCGCTATAAGGGCAAACTGCGCGAGATCATTCCCATGGGCGACCGCACCCGCGGCATCGTGAAGGTGAAAGTGGAAATTCTCGATCCCGACGAGCGATTGTTTCCTGAATTGAGCGCGACGGTGCTGTTTCTCCCCGATGCCCCCGCCGGCACGGCCGAAACCAACCAAGCCCAGGAAAAGGGCGTGTTCGTCCCTGTCGACGCGGTCCAGGGCAGTGGGAAGGAAAAGTACGTGTGGCTCCTCGAACAAGATCGCGTGCGCAAACTGCCGATCACCACTGCTGGTGAATCCAATGAAGGCTTGATCGAAGTCAAAAGCGGCCTCGCCGGTGCCGAGCGCGTGATCATCGACCCCCCACCCGGCCTTAAAGACGGCGACCAAGTCCAACTTTCTGAATAAGAACAATCCTGCCCGCGAATGGCGCGAATGGACGCGAAAAGTGATAAAGATTTGATGCAATTAATTTCTTATTCGCGAATATTCGCGCCATTCGCGGGCCAAAAAAAATCTTCAAGGAAACTCCATGTCCGACAACCACGCCGATTCCGTCGTTCAACTCTTGAACGTCAGCAAGGGTTTCACGCGCGGCGCGCAAGAAATTCCCGTTCTCACCAACACCACACTCCACATTCCCCGCGGCGATTTCGTTGCCGTGATGGGACCCTCCGGCTCTGGGAAGTCAACGCTCCTGAACCTCTGCGCCGGGTTGGACCGCCCCACCACGGGCAAGATTATCGTCAACGGCCAGGACCTCGGCGCGCTTTCTGAAGCCAAACTCTCCAAATGGCGGAGCGAAAATCTAGGCTTCGTTTTTCAGATGTTTAACCTCATGCCGGTCCTCTCGGCGCAAGAGAATGTTGAACTCCCGCTGATGCTCACCCCGCTGTCCCGCGCCGAGCGCCGCAAACAAGCCGAGACTTCGCTGCGGATCGTGGGCCTCGCGGATCGAGCGGACCATTATCCCCGCCAACTCTCCGGCGGCCAGGAACAACGCGTCGCCATCGCCCGCGCGCTGGCCAACGATCCCGTGCTGCTGCTGGCCGACGAACCCACGGGTAACCTCGATGCCACCAGCGCCCAAGAGGTTCTCGATCTGTTGGATTCCCTCAACGAGCAATTCGGCACGACGGTCATTATGGTCACCCACGACCCCAAAGCCGCTCGCCGGGCGAAACGCATGTTGCACTTGGAAAAGGGAACCTTTGTACAAACCGACATTGATGAACTCGAAGCTGATTTCCAAAAGGTGGCCCGATGATCAAATATCTGCCGCTGATTATCCGCAATGTCTTCCGCAATAAGATTCGCTCGCTCTTCACCGGCGCGTCGATTGCCGTCAGCTTGTTCCTCGTTGTGATGCTTTATTCGTTTCTCACCGTACAGGACGAAATGACCGAAGCAACCAAAATCTATAATCGGCTCATTGTGATGAACGTCCAGGGGCTCACGGGCAACGTGCCGATTGCCTATGTCGACCGCATCCTCCGCATCGAGGGGGTCAAATCAGCGACCCCCTTCTCTTGGTTCGGTGGCAAATATCGCGACGACAAAATCCCCTTCGGCCAGTTCGGCGTCGACGCCGAGTCGGTTTCCGAAGTTTATCCCGACTACGAGATTCCACCCGACCAACTTAAAGCCTGGCAAGCCGACAAAACCGGCTGCGTGGTCGGTGCCGTCATCGCCCGCAACAAAGGCTGGAAAATCGGTAGCAAGATTCCGCTCAAGGGAGATATTTACCCCGTGAACCTGGAGCTCACGGTCCGCGGGATTTACGACGGCCCCTCGACGACCGACCGCGAGATGCTCTGGTTCCACTTCGAGTATCTCGACGAAGCGCTCAAAGCGCTTAACGACCCCAGCGCGGGCAATTCCGGCATCGTCGTCTTGGAAGCCAAGTCCGCCTCGATGATGCCGGAGCTCTCGAAAATCATCGACAGCACGTTCGCCAGCTCCGATGCCCCCGTGCGGGCGATGACCGAGAAGCAATTCCAGCAATCGTTCATGGAAATGATGGGCAACGTCCGCGGCTTCATTCGCTACACGTCGATTGCCGTCGTCGTGGCCCTGTTGTGCGTAGCCGCCAACACGATGGCGATGTCGCTCCGCGAACGCACCCGCGAAATCGCGCTTTTCAAAGCCATTGGCTTCCCCCAAAGCACGATCCTCGGCTTGTTCTTAAGCGAAGCCGTCGTCATCGGTTTGCTGGGAGGCATCATGGGTGCCTTCGGTGCCAAGTTGCTGTTCAGCGTCGTCGACTTTAGCAAGATCATCCCCGGCCTCGCCTGGCTCTATGTCCCCTGGAGCACCGCACTCGCCGGCGTGGCCCTCGCCACGGGCATCGGCCTCGTGAGCGGCATCATCCCCGCCTACCGCGCCGCGAATGTCTCCGTCATCGAGGGTTTGCGAAAGGTTGTTTAGCAGTTGTGCATCCTGAAGGAGCCGCGATTGAGTCATTCTGAGGGAGCCTCGGCGACCGAAGAATCTAGGTTGAACAATTGTAAGCGTTGAAAACGTGTGAGTCTGGATGCAAGATTCTTCGGGTCGCAAAGCTCCCCTCAGAATGACATATTCGACCAACAACTAACATCAAACATTACACATCAAACATTCCCTCCCATGGTCCCCATCAAATACAATCTCCGCAGCCTCATGGCGCGCAAGGTCGGCTCGCTCATGACCATCTTCGGCACGGGCATGGTCGTTTGGGCCAGCATTTTCGCATTCGGCCTCTACGGCGGTTTGGAAAAAGCGCTCACCACCTCCGTCAGCCCGCTCGACGTGTTGATTCTCCGCCAAGGTTCGTCGTCCGAAACCGCTTCGGCCGTGGCTGAAGCCGCCGCGAAGGAAATTCTCTCCTTCCCGGGCATCGCCACCGACAACAATGGTGACCCACTGGCCGCTCCAGAGCTAGTCGTGATTAGCTATCTCCCCCGCCGCGATGCCGCCGGCAATACCAACGTCACGGTCCGAGGGATCGTTCCTAACTCACGATTGTTACGCGACAACTTTACCATTGTCGAAGGCCGAGACTTTAAGCCGGGTGTCCGCGAAGCCATCGTCAGCCGCGCACTCGCCGATCGTTTCCAGAACCTCAAAATCGGCGAGGAGTTTATCGTTCAAGACAAGTCGTTCAAAGTCGTCGGCTATTTTGCAGCCAGCGGCGGCACGAGCGAATCGGAAATCTGGACCGATCTTCCCGTGCTTTCTCAAGTCGCCAATCGCACCGGCGCGACCTCCAGCGTGCAACTCCGCGCCGTGAGCAAGGAAGCCCAGCAGAAACTCATCGACCGCATCACCGCCGACGAACAGATCGCGCTCAAGGCCATCACCGAAGAACAGTACTACGCCGATCAAGCCGAGCAAAGTTTCTTCATCAAAATGATCGGCCAGATCATCGCATTTTTTCTGACGCTCGGGGCCATGTTCGCCGTGGCCAACACCATGTACGGCGCGATCTCCTCCCGCGCCCGTGAAATCGGCACGCTCCGCGCCCTCGGTTTCGGCCGGTTCAGCATCCTCACGGCGTTTCTCTTTGAATCGCTCGTGCTTTGCCTACTCGGCGCGATTTTGGGTTGTCTCGGAGCGCTCATGCTCGGCGAGATTCGCACCGGCACGATGGGGGGCACGTTCACCGAGTTGGTCTTCTCCTTCAACTTCGGCCCCGACGTGCTCTTGAAGGGTGCGCTCCTAGCCATCGTCATGGGCCTCATCGGCGGCTTCGCCCCCGCGCTCCGCGCGGTCCGGATGAAAGTCGTGGATGCCCTGCGCGAGGTGTAGTCGGCGAGCCCCCAACTTTCAGAAACTCAGAAGTGGTCGGTGCAGCGCCAGCGTACTCGCAAACCACCAACAAACGCCATCCCCAACCCCAGCATCGCCATTCCTGCCGGCTCGGGGAACGGAACGACGTTCAACCTTACACCTTCGGGATCGGGAAAGCCCATCACGAAAATGTTCGCTTGACTCGCCACGATTGCGGTAAACCCATTGGGCTGAGTCGGGACTTGCCAGGCGGGATCTGTGCTGGAAGCCAACACCTGATAGAAAGAATTCCGAGTCAAATTCTCAAACGCGAACAGCCAGATTTGTGTTCCCGCTGGAGCCGCTGTGTTGCCAAAACCTGAAAAAGAACCATCAATTTCTGTCACTGCGCCAAAGCCAATAGGAAAGAAATTTCCTTCACCGACCGCGGAGTCAAACGCGCTGCCGAAGGAGCCGCCAACCTGGTTGCAGGACTCATCGCCATACACGCAGTTGTATTGAGAAGGATCGAAGCTTGGGGCAAACGTGCCGATGATGACTTCTCCGCCTACGACCGGCGGGCCAAACTCAGCAAAGAGCTTACCAGAATACTGAACCGTCGCCGCGCTGGCTGATGAGACAGCACTCATCAGAACAAGCGCCAAAGTCCAAAGCCATTGAGTTTGAGTGCTCATAAGATCGTCCTCAGGAGATGAATTCTTGAGAATGTGCCGAAAGATCAACAAAAATCCAACTTTACATTCCGTCAGGAATATAAAATTGGCTTGAGTGATTAACTTTGATTAGCAGTTCTCCCCGGTCTTAAGTATAGCCACTCCGCCAATGGGAATTCAACGACTTCGTGGAAATTTTTTGCCCACAATAAGTTTGGCGACGACACCCTAACGACTAATGAAGCGCATCACAGCCGATTCACGACCAGCACCTTCCCCATCGCACCGCTTTCCACCGCTTGGTGGGCTTTCGCGGTTTCGCTCAATGGGAAGCGCTCACCAAATTCATGCGTCAGCGCGCCGGAATTCAACCAACCCGTGATGTCGCAAATGGCTTGAGCCTTCAGCTCGGCGGGGAGTTGAAACACCACCAACGTACGCATCACGAGATTGCGATACATGACGTCGTAAAATGGCAACCGTGGCTCGGGCACGGCTTGCGAGGCATAAGTGGCAATCGTACCGCCGATGCGCACCGCGCGCAGGTTGGTCTCCAAATTACCGCCGAATTCCACTTCCACCACGCGATCCACGCCTTTGCCGTCAGTAAGTTCCAACACGCGATCAGCGATGTTGGTGGTTTTGTAGTTCAGAACTTCGTCGGCACCAGCAGATTTCGCGGACTTGGCTTTCTCGTCGCTACTTACGGTGGCAATCACCCGCGCGCCGGAGAGCTTGGCAAATTGCACCGCGTAACGACCCACCGACCCTGCCCCGCCCGTCACAAGGATCGTTTGTCCATTCACCTCACCATCCGCAAACACCGCTCCGTACGCGGTGAGCGCCGGTATGCCCAAACACGCACCGATCTCAAAATCGACGTTCTCCGGCAGCGGCACCGCCAAGTGCGCCGGCAGCGTGACAAATTCCGCCGTCGCGCCAAAATCACGTTGCCATTGGGCTTCGTAAAACCAAACCCGCTCGCCGACCCGTTTGGCGTCAACACCCGGCCCCACGGCGTCGATCACGCCGGCTCCATCGAAATGCGGCACAACCCGCGAGTTCGACATCGTGCCGCGTCCGCCGAGCCGTTTTTTTACGTCGATCGGATTCACTCCCGACACATGCACGGCAATGCGCACCTCGCCGGCAAGCGGCCGTGGATCAGGCAACTCCCCGTATTGCAACACTTTGTCAGCCGGCCCCAGTTCTTCATACCACACGGCTTTCATGACAGCGGCTCCCTCGATGTGATTTCCGGTAGAGTCAGCCGTTTAGGATGGCGTACAATGCACGCTTCGACAAGCGGCAGGAAACCGAGCAAGTACGTGATGAGCGATTTTACTAAAATCTCCGGCGGGACTGTTTACGATCCGGCGAACGGCATCGACGGCGAGGTGCGCGATTTGTGGATCGCGGACGGCAAAATCTTTGCCCCGCCAAGCGATCCGAAGATTCGCCCCGTGCGAACAATCGACGCCACAGGGCTGGTCGTGATGCCGGGCGGGATCGACATGCACTGCCACATTGCCGGGCCGAAGGTGAACGCCGCTCGCAAACTGCGGCCCGAGGACCACCGCGACGCAGAGCCGATGCGTCGCACGACACTTACCCGCAGCGGCACCCGCGGCAGCGTTCCCAGCACATTCGCCACGGGCTATCAATACGCGGCGCTCGGTTACACCACGGCCTTCGACGCCGCCGTGCCACCGTTGTTGGCGGCGCATGCGCACGAAGAGTTCGCCGACACGCCCTGCCTCGACAAAGGGTGTTACCTGTTGATGGGCAACAACCATTACATCATGCGGGCGATCCAGCAGAATGAACCGGCGAAGCTGCGGGCCTTCATGGCGTGGCTCCTCTGGGCAGGCAAAGGTTATGCCCCCAAACTCGTCAATCCCGGCGGCGTGGAAACATGGAAATCAGAGAATGGTTCCCGCAGCACGGGACTCGATGACGCCGTGCCGCACTTCGATGTGACACCGCGGCAGATTATTTCGTCGGTTGCGCAGGCCGCTGCGGAATTGAAACTGCCGCATCCGGTTCACATCCATTGCAATCAACTCGGCATGCCGGGCAATTGGCGGACCACCCTGGAAACGATGCAAGCCCTCGAAGGTCGCCGCGGGCATCTCACGCATATTCAATTTCACAGCTATGGCGGTGGCGAAGCCGATGAAAACACCTTTGCGAGCAAAGTTTCGCAGCTCGCGGATTATGTGAATTCACACGACAATATCACGGTTGATGTTGGTCAAGTGTTGTTTGGTGAAACCACGAGCATGACGGGCGACGGACCGTTGGGCCATTTTTTGGCGAATCTCTACGGCACGAAGTGGGTCAGTTGCGACGTGGAAATGGAAGCTGGCTGCGGAGTGTCGCCGATTACTTATAAGAACACCTCGCTTGTGCATTCCTTGCAATGGGCGATTGGGCTTGAGTGGTATCTTTTGGTCGAAGATCCTTGGCGTGTCGTTATGAGTACCGACCATCCCAACGGAGGCTCGTTTCTGGCCTATCCGCAGATAATACGCTTGCTAATGGACCGCACCTACCGCGGCGACATGCTCAAGGGTTGTCCACCGTCGC
>JBGTMM010000256.1:0-3182 GCA_041743635.1 Bythopirellula sp. | reverse complement strand
GCGATAGGCATCGCTCGTTTCCAAAATGTCATCGACCACCACCCGGCCGATTTCGCCCGTGCTCACGGTAAAGCCCAGCGATGCGTGATCGACAATCCGCCCGGCTTCGAGATGCGATAGAAAACGTTTAATCTGGTTAATCGAAATGGCATAACCGACGCCGACATTCACTCGGCCACGTTTTTCAAAAGAGCCACGGCCGTTGACGCCAATCAGGTTGCCCTGGGCGTCGAACAGCGGGCCGCCGGAATTGCCCGGGTTGATCGCCGCGTCGGTTTGCAGGCAATCGGCATATTCGAGCAAAGTCCCCGCGGGATATTGATAACGATGCACGCCCGAGATCAGGCCATAGCTGACCGACGGCGTAAAATCGTCGGCGAGCAAAAAAGGATTGCCAATCGCAAAGGCCCAATCTCCCACGCGGACATTGTCGCTATCGCCGAGTTCGGCGGCGGGGAAATCGTCGCGGCCCAGGAGCTGGATCAAGGCCACGTCCCCCACGGGATCGATGCCCACAACCACCGCGTCGTAAAGCTGGCCATCGTTGAGCCCACATTTCATCGCCGCACCACAGGGCGCGACGACGTGAAAATTCGTGAGCGCGAAACCGTCGGGCGAAATGATCACCCCCGAACCGCCGCCTTGGCCGCTGGATTCAAAGATCGCAACGGTGGCGGCCGAGGCGCGCTTCACGACTTCCACGCGCTCGGCTTCGGTGGCGAGAACTTGCGGAGCGGGCGTGACTTCGCCACGAGCGATCCCGTGGATCGCGGCAAGTGTGAAACAGAGTGTGATCGTTGCTAAAAACTTCATTTCACCAAAATTCATTTCACAAAACGGGCCTCGACCAAGTGCAGCCGGTCGCCTAGATCGAGGTTCTCTCCATAGTCCACGAGCAATTTCAAACGCTGTTTGCCGGCAACGTCGAGTTCGATTTTTACTGGACCGTGCGCACCGTCGATGGTTTGCTCGAACGCAACTTCGCCATCGACTTCAAAGGTCAAGAGCACGGTCCCTTGGCCGAGGGTTTCGGGATCAATCCCCGCGATGGCCGTGAAGCGGCGCATCGATTTGGGGAGGCGATATTCCAGTGCGGTGCGGCTGCGGATCGCGAGGCCCTTGTCATAGGTTTCAAGCCGGGCACCCGTGTTGTGCTCGTCAGTCGGCCAGGAAAGCGCGAGTGGCGAACCGGTAAACGAGAGATTGCTACGAGGCTCGCCAAAGTTTTTGATCGACTCGGCCGCGGCAGGCAGCGCCACCAAGGGAGTCCACTCGGACCTGAGCGGCTGCATGTCGCTTAAGTAGGTCAGCTTGCCAATGGAATAGTCGGCGGATACCAAAATTTTAAGGGGAAAGGTCAATACCAGCTTGTCTGCCGTGATGACTTTCAAGGCGTCCTCTGACAGTTTGATGCCCCTAGCCGAGACTTGTGCTCCCGACGACAATTCCATGACACAAACGGGAGGAGCCGACTCGGGAACATTCGCGTGAAAGAATGCCAACGCCGCGATCTTGGCCCGCTTCACCGGGATAGTGTCTCCTTCCCACGAGAACTCGACCTGCTCGGCGGAAACCGTGCCGATGACGCCGGAGAGCGTTTCCGTCTGTTCGGAATCCTTCTTGGTCACGACCAACACGTCGCCGGTGAGGTTTGTTTGTTGCCACGACGCTCCGCTCGGTCCGATGGGCAAAAACTGCACTGTGCGAATTAGCGTGGTGGATATTTTAAGCGGCTCGGCCGCGAGCGGCGTGACGATCGTGGCCTGCCGATCGGCAACGGTGAATTCGGTAAATGGAATGCGCGTGCCGTCCAGGAATTCGACGTGAGGAGCAAACGGGACCTTGGCAGTAGCCGGCGTCACGGCACGCATCGCCAGTAAATCCGCCGAGGGAATCTCGAGGCTTTCCTCGCCGACTTGAACAGTCAGATCAAACGCGGTCCAGTCGGTGAGCGTTCCCACCGACTTCTTGCCATCAAGCGTGGTGAACTCAATTTCTTGCCCCCAGGATTGAAGCGAAACGGAACCAATTCCCAAGAGCATCAGACCGAGTTGAAAGGATATACGAAGCATTCTCAAATTCCGGGGTGTAACGTTTTACTGCGCAAGCGTTAGATAATTTAGCCACGGATGAAACACTGATTAAACACGGATGTAAAGACAATAAAAATGTCTATTCTTGTCCGCGACAATAACGCTAACTGCTGTCAGAGACATTACTCCGAATTATCCGTGTTTAATCCGTGAAATTCCGTGGCTACTTTTTTCAACAGATTATTTGCGCGGCTCGTCGGTGGGTTTCACCGTGGATTCGTCGGCGAGGTCGCGGAAATACTGTTCGATCAACTGCCGATAGTGGGCGGGAAACTCGCGGCCGATTTGCTGGAGGGCCTCTTCGCGTTCTTTGGGTGGCAAATCGCCCCAACCCGATTGATGGCCAATGTCGCGGGGATCGACTTTGCCAGGGGCCTTCATGCCAGGGAGCTGGCTGTCTTGCATGGGGGTTGAGCTTTGGGCCGACCCACCCGCACCCCCTGATTGCTGTTGTTGCTGCTCTTCGATTTTCTTGATGAGCTTGTCGAGCGAATCGACGACGCCTTTTTCGACGACCTGCACTTGCTTGCCGGCCTCGCCCAATTCCAATCTCCGCCGCACGTCGTTCATGCGCCGCGAAACGTGATCGAGCGATTCGTCCTTGAGGCCGGCCAAGTCCTGCCGCACCATCTCGGCGACCTGCCGATAGCGCAGGGGAAGTCGTTCCTCATGCTCGAGCAATTCCACGAGCGCCGCGCGGCTCTGCTCCGGCTCGACAATCTGGTGGTAGGCCACCATCCGCGTGAACAGCAGGCTCGCCGGATCGACCACGTCGTCCGGCCGCAACTCGACGATCATGTCCAACGCATCGTCGTACATCGCCTGTTGAGCCAACCAGCGGGCCATGTACAGTCGCAGATTATCTTTCACAAATTTGGGCTGCGAACTGTCGGCAATCCAACTCGCATCGGGGGGCAGGGACGATTTCAATTCTTGATTGCATGCGCGGACCAACTCGGCGACATGCGGGTCAAACAAGGCGGCCGTTTCGATCACAGTGTCCAGGAGAGCGGGGCCTTCCATTTCGCGCAAGGCCACTGAGGGCCACAGGGAACGCGCCTCTTGCTTAACGTCTGGCTCGTTATCGAC
>JBGTMM010000255.1:0-2855 GCA_041743635.1 Bythopirellula sp. | reverse complement strand
GTCGGAAAACGGCCCGGCGGATGGCGAGCTGGTCTTCGTATCCGGCAACCCGGCCCGGACGGATCGCGGTTTCACGACCGAGGCGCTAAAGTTCTTGCGGGACACGTATATGCCATTCCGCTTGAATTACATGTGTCGCATGGAGGTGGCGCTGCAGCAATACTGTTTTGCCAGCCCCGAGCATCGTCGGCGGGGGAGTGACGACCTGTTCGGGTTTCAAAATAGTCGCAAAGCCGTGATGGGCATGCTGATGGGACTGCAAAGCCCTGCCTTTATGGAGGCCAAAACTGCGAAAGAAACGGAAATTCTCGAAAAGCTGAGCAAGCGCGCAGAACTTAAAAATTTCGCTGACGCCTGGAATGAAATCGCCAATGTACAAAAACAAAAGGCGGATCTGCTCACGGGGAATGTTGAGTTTCGCTCCACCTATTACCTGATCGCACAGAACTTAGTGCTGATGGCGGCCGAAGATCAGAAGCCGAGCGAAGATCGGCTCAAGGAATTTCGCGATTCGGGGCGCGAGTCGCTCGAAGTCGAATTGTTCTCACCTGCTCCCTTGTACAACGATTTGGAGATCGCCAAGTTAGCGACAATGCTCACGATGTTCGTCGAGCAGCGTGGAGGCGACGATCCGCTCGTGGTGATAGCGCTAGCCGGGAAGAACCCGGTCGATCGCGCGGCGGAGCTCATCGACGGATCGCAACTCAACAAGGTGGAATATCGCCGCGAATTGGCTGAGGGAGGTCAGGAGGCAATCAACGCCTCGCAAGACCCGCTCATTCTGTTCTTTCGGGATCTCGAAGCGGAGTATCGGTTACTGCGTGAAAAGCGCGAAAGCGTTGAGGAGGTCGAACGGCAGGCTTACGCTCAAATCGAGGAAGCCCGCGTGGCGATCGAAGGAACGTCCGGTTATCCCGACGCGACATTTACGTTGCGTTTGGCGTTCGGCGTGGTTAAGGGTTACGAAGAAGCCGGGCGCAAGCTGCCGCCGTGGACGACGATGGGAGGTGCGTTCGAGCACGAGAAAATGCACGATGCGAAAGAACCTTGGATCCTCCCCAAAAGTTGGCACGATGCGCGTGACAGAATCAACCACGAGACGCCGCTCAACTTTGTCTCGACGGTCGACATCATCGGCGGCAATTCGGGCAGCCCAGTCATCAATCGGGCGGGAGAATTTGTGGGGATCATTTTCGACAGCAACATCCAAGGCCTTACATCCGACTATCTGTATGACGACCTGGTCGCTAGGGCGTTGTCGGTCCACAGCAGCGGCATCCGCGAAGCGCTGCGTTCGATCTACGGCGCGGAAGAGTTGGCTGAGCAATTGGGCAAATAGGGCAAAGCCTGGGAATTGCATTTCCCAGGTATGCTTAATTTGGTGGTTCCGATGAGAGAGACTCTGTTGGAATCGGTGCTGTCTCCGGTACTGGTGGTGGGCTTCCCTTTGGAGCAAATATGAGCACCATCGCCGCGCCGGCGATAACAAGTAGCAGCCCCGCGACGAAGAGCGCGTTCACCTGATCCCACAAGCCGCTGGCGGTGATGGTGAAAAATGTGTTCACGACCGGCGCGCCACCAAACACGAGCGGCATCACGTAGACCGGCTTGCCGCCGAAGTTAAATGCCATGATGATCCCCAGCGCCCCGAGCGCCCCCGCGGCACCCCCCATCAGGCTCCAGAACGTGCCCGTGAAGTTGAACGTGCTGGCCTCACCCGCCGCCGTGAGCCACAGATAGCCCACCACCACGGCAATCAAAAAGTAGGCGAGCCCCACGCAAATCAACGGTCGGAATCGGCTGTGGTGCATCGCGGCTTGGCCAATGTGAAGCACGGGGCCGTAGCTCCCCCAACAGCAGATCACGAGGGCAATCGCCGTCACTTGCAACAAAAAATCGCGAAAGATGCGCGATTCTCGTTCGACGAGTGAAGGCTCTATCTCCGACGCTGTTGCGACGGCGTTGGCGGCAGGCGCGGAGGCCGGAGCAGTTGGCACAGTGGGCTTGGCGATTAACACCGTGGTCGCCCCCAACAGCACGATGATGAGGCCCGCGATGAATACGGGGCCGATTTCCTTCATTTTGCCAGACATAAAAATCGTGAGAAACGAATTCACCACCGGCGCCCCGCCGAACACGAGCGGCATGACGTAGACCGGCTTGCCGCCGAAGTAAAACGCCAGAATGATTCCCAGTGCACCCAGCGCACCGAGCGCTCCGCCGGCCAGGCTGAACAAGATCCCTTTGAGCGACCACTCACCCGCTTCGCCGTAAATCTGCAATAGCACGGTCGGCACGGCCACGCCGATGCCAAAGTAGGCGAGGCCCACGCAGATGAAGGGACGCAGAGAGGCATAACCCCCCGTTGTCGACATCGCGTGTTGCCCCCAATGAAGCACGGGGCCATAAATACCCCAGCAAAGAATCGTGACGGCAAACGAAGCGACCACAAACACGAGATTTTTCATGGCGAAGTTTTGCCGTTGAGGTGGGAAACAATAAAGAGCAGTGTAACTGTAAAGCAATCGCTGAAATATCGCTAGTGAGGGTGGCAGCGACACTCGACTGGAGTGAAGGCGGCGTATCTCTCGGGTTTGCCAGTCGAGTGTCGGTGTCGCTTGCGACAAGAGGTTATTGGCGTTACTTCGGAGAACCTCATATGCTGCGCACCCCGACACATGTCCGACTGTGTTTGCACGTAGTCAACACGTACTGCGGACGAAGTGTCGGGGCTACCCGAGGAATGAGCGCTAGTCGCCTCGCAGCGCGGCGACCAGCGGCGCGCGGATCGCCGCGCGGACGGCGAGCCAGCCAGCGGCGATTCCTGAGAGCGTGACAATCGCGAGAAGTAAGGC
>JBGTMM010000254.1:0-2831 GCA_041743635.1 Bythopirellula sp. | reverse complement strand
GCACTTGGTGGGGAAGACACCGCTGCCTCTCTAATAATAGACCACAGTATAGGTTTCGTCACAAATCTTCACAAGTTTGAGTCTCGACACGTCGAGCCATGAACTGGTAAACGTCCCATCGAGTTAAACCCATACGGGCGTAAGGAAAGTGTGCAATAACCGCTTGCTTACAGCAACGAAAACGCTCGGAATGAGAACGAAAGGTAAAAACCGCAAAAAGTGAACTGCCCAAGCGGCGCCGGGTTTTGTATAATTAATGGTCCCTCCCGCCGAAAATTCGGTTGCCGAGTCGTATCGACTCGGCATTCCCGTTGTTGAAACGGTTCTCTGAGTGCACCCGCGGTTAACTGGGACATTTTGTTTCCACGCACAACAGCAGGTTTTCACCCAAATTATGTCTTCCGCCGAACTGTTAGCCACCGCCCAGCTCTCCACTGCCCAGCAACTGCGCAACGTGGCCATCATCGCGCACGTTGACCATGGCAAAACCACGCTCGTGGACAAGATGCTCATGCAATCGGGCCAATACCGCAATGAAGACCTCGCCAAACTCGCGGGAGGCCAGCACGGGCTGATTCTCGATTCCAACGACCTGGAACGCGAACGTGGCATCACGATCCTCAGCAAGAACTGCGCTGTCCGATACACTTCCGCCTCGGGGGATAACTATCGCGTCAATTTAATCGACACCCCGGGCCACGCCGATTTCGGGGGCGAAGTCGAGCGGGTGTTGGGCATGGCTAGCGGCACGCTGTTGTTGGTCGATGCCTACGAAGGCCCCATGCCCCAAACCCGTTTTGTGCTGCAAAAGTCGCTGATGCACAACTTGCGGCCAATTGTTGTCATCAACAAAGTCGATCGCCCCGACTCTCGGCCACTGGAGGTCGTGAACGAGGTTTTCGATTTACTCGTGGAAATGGACGCCCCCGATGAGGTCTTGGAATTCCCCGTTGTGTTTGCCTCGGCTCGGCAAGGCTGGGCGACCCTGGATCTCAATGAGCCCAGCGATTCCCTGCGGCCACTTTTTGAAACCATCGTGCAGCACGTGCCGCCTCCAGAAGTTGGGTTGGAAGAGGGCCCTGGGCGATTGCAGGTGACAACGCTTGATTACTCCGACTACGTGGGTCGAATCGCGATTGGGCGCGTGCGTGAGGGAACTTTTCGTCGCCGTCAGCGCGTGACCGTGATCGACCTCCAAGGCAAGCAAACTGAGAAGCAAATTGCTCAACTCTTGGGCTTCGATGGCTTGGATCGCAAGGAAGTGGATAGTGTTGCGGCGGGCGATCTGTGCGCGATTGTCGGCCTCGAACCCATCGAGATCGGCGATACGGTCACGGATATCAGTTTCCCTGAGGCGCTTCCCCCGGTCACAATCGACGAACCGACACTCCACATGACTTTCCGCGTGAATGACGGTCCTTTCACCGGGCGCGAAGGAAAATTGCTTACGAGCCGGCAATTGGGCGAGCGGCTGCAACGCGAACTGCGTTCCAATGTCGCGCTGCGTGTCGGACCAGGACCCAGTCAGGAGCAATTCCGCGTTTCGGGTCGGGGCCTGATGCACTTGGGCATTTTGATCGAGAACATGCGCCGCGAGGGCTTTGAAATTTGCGTCGGCAAGCCGGAAGTGATCTTCCGCGACGTTGACGGGGTCCATTGCGAACCGATTGAGCAATTGGTGGTCGATTGCCCCGAGGCGTGCCAAAGCTCGGTGATGTCCCTGCTAGGGGATCGCCGTGCCACGCTCACCAAAATGACGCATCGTCAATCGGGGGGCTTCGTGCATCTGGAATTTACCGTTCCCGCGCGGTCGTTAATGGGCCTCCGCAGTCGGATGCTCAATGCGACTCAGGGCGAGGCGATCATGCACCACACGTTTCTCGGTTACGAGCCCGTGCGTGGCACCACGCCGAGTCGGCCCATGGGTGTGTTGCTCGCCAACGAAACGGGCATGGTCACCGCCTACGCGCTCGACGCACTTTACGACCGTGGTGAGTTTTTCATCAGCCCTGGCGATCAAGTCTATGAAGGACAAGTCGTCGGAGAGCATTGCCGCGCGGGTGATCTCGTAATTAATGTCGTCAAGGGCAAGAAGCTCACCAACATGCGGGCCTCCGGCAAGGACGACAACAGCCAAGTGCGCCCCGTGCGAATCATGTCGCTCGAAACGTGCCTCGAGTACATCGAGGAAGACGAGCTCGTGGAGGTCACGCCTTCAAAGGTACGGCTGCGTAAGATTATGTTGCTCGAAGCCGACCGCCGCCGCGCTGCCCGGCGGGCCGAAAGCTAGCCGGACTCTTGGGAAAATCCGGCACATCCGGCCACCTTACAACTCTTGTCGCTTACAGCGGCCGTGATGCACTTGCCAATTTAGCCCAGCATCAATAGCTCGACAGCCCTTGAGAGCTATGCTTACTTGACCGGTTCCTTCCTGGGCAGCCCATTCTTAAAGTCTGACCATGCTTTGTGCGATCCCCGAGGCATTTCAATGTCAACGATCAATAAACATCTGACGGTACGCCAGCGATGCGGGCTCTCTTTCCTGGAGTTCGTGGTCTGTTTAGTCGCGATGATCGGTGGGGTCGCACTGGGATCGACATATCTCGGGATCGACCTCAAACAGATGGCCGTCGGGGTGTTGGTTCAAGCGCAGGTCATCGACGATGGTTACTTTGAGCAAAAAACCAACAACGCCGAACGCGCTTCGGATAATGCCGAAACTTCCCTGGAATCAACCCCAGCGGCAACTCAACCAGCCGCGGCGGATCAAGAACCTACCGACGACCAGTTAACCGATCATCGCCAGATCACGGCAGAGGAAACGCGTGCCG
>JBGTMM010000253.1:0-2672 GCA_041743635.1 Bythopirellula sp. | reverse complement strand
TGTCGGCGAGCACGCACACGGCAAAAGGGCCGGCAGGACTCTTGATCAGGCCGGCGTCGGTGCGCGAGGACGAGACATAACCGGTCTTGTGAGCCACTTCCGTTCCCGGTGGCAAAAGACGAGTAATTTTCGTGTCATCCTCACACGCCATCATGTGCGCCAGCATGTGCTTGCTGGCCGACTCGCTCACCAATTTGTTCGACTGCAACAACTCCAGCAGTTTCACCATTTCCCCGGCCGTGGTGCTGCCGAGGCCATATTTCTTGCTCCGCTCCAAGTCAATCGACGTATCACGGCGATAAACCTTGGAGTTCAGGAGCGTGTTCACACAACCGAGAGACTTCATCAGCTCGTTCGTCGTTTCGATGCCGATCGCGTCGATCACCAAATTGGTGGCAGTATTGTCGGAATGGGCGATCATCAACTGGATGGCATCGCGCAACGACATCGTGACCCCGTCGGAAAAGTGCGACGTGAGAATCCCGGACCCCGGCACTTTGTCTTCGCTGCGAAGCGTTATTTTGTCGTCGAGCGAGACTTGTTTTTTCTCCGCCGCATCGTAAGCCGCGACCATGATGGGGAACTTGATCAAGCTGGCCGTCGGAAAAGACTCGTCGGCGCGATGGGCGAACGTCTCGTCCGTTTCCAGATTTTTCACCATGACGGCGACTTCCCCCGAGAAATCATCGACCAGGGGCTGCAAGCGATTGGCCAATTCGTCGGCGCGGCTGGCGGTTGTTGCCGCCGCGGTGCAGGCAATCACGACCAAGAAACAGAGCACGCGTGAATTCGATTTTTGCTTCATAGCTGCTTACCAACTGCCTTGAGTATGAGCTCAAATCCGCATCGCTTCCGCGGAATCGAGCAATTTTACACCGGAACCAGGAACACTGGGATAATGGCACTCGCCGCGGACAACCTCGACCCCCGTGGCAATATCCCTGGCCAACAAGGCCGCCCCATCCATATCCACATAATCCAACAACGGCATCAATTGCGCGATCGCCGAAATTCCGACGCTCGACTCGGTCATGCAGCCAACCATCACCTTGAGGCCCAATTCGCGGGCCTGGGCAATCATCCGCCGCGCGGGGGTGAGTCCCCCGCATTTCACCAGCTTGATATTGATGCCATGAAAATGTCCCGCACACGCGGCGACGTCGGTCTCGGTGATGCAGCTTTCGTCGGCGATGATCGGCAGGGCCGACCCTGCAAACACCTTGCGATAGCCCTCCCAATCGCCGGCCGGCAACGGCTGCTCAATGAACTCGACATTCAGCCCGGCGAGCTCGTAGGAGAGCGCGATCGCCTTGTCCGCATTCCAACCGCAATTGGCATCCACCCGAAACACGGCATGGGTGTGCTTACGCAATTCCTCGACAATGCCCATGTCGTTCGGCGTGCCGAGCTTGATTTTATAGATCGGCCAGTCCGGCATCTCTTGCAACTTGGCGACCATGGTTTCGATGGTGTCGATGCCGATGGTGAAATTGGAGAGCGGAATGCGGTCGGTCGTGAGCCCCCACAGTTCATAGACCGGCTTGCCTTGCTGCTTCCCCCACAAATCATAGGCGGCCTGATCCAGCGCGCAGAGCGCGAAAGGACAATCCTTGAGTTGCGTCGCGACCGCTTCCCAGAGTCTTGGAGGGTCCAGCTGAACTTGGGATTCCACGATCGACCGCACACGCTCCAGCCCACCACGCATGTTTTCGAGCGTCATGCCGTAATAGGCATTGGTCGTCGCTTCGCCAAAACCCCTGCGCTCGCCGTCGGTGAGTTCGACGATCAGCGTGGGTTGAACCGTGGTCGATTCACGCGAAATGGTAAACGTATGCCGCAGAGGCAGATCCAAGGCATGCGTCAGCAGTTGCACGGTTCATTCCGATTTCTGCGAGGGCCAGTGGCGTCATTCCCGCGCAGGCGGGAAACTAGTTCTACAGCACCGCCGTCTGGATTCCCGCCTGCGCGGGAAAGACGTTCCTGGCCGGCATCATTTGTTGCACGGCTTGCAGCAACTCGTCGGGGCCATGTCGGATCACATCGCACACGGGCAGCCCCAACTCCTTGCGGATGCGTTCGCGCTCACGCTCGGTTTCATCCGCCGAGACTTTCCTCGAATTCATGGCAATGCCGATGACTTTGGAGGGCACCATGAGACTAGCCATCATTTCATAGACTTTGAGCAATTGGTCGAGCGGCTTGAGAGGGATATATTCCATGCCGTAGACGTTCTTGCGGCCCACCTCATAGCACAAGATCATGCCGTGGGGCATGCAGCCATGCAACAGGCCGAGTGTCACACCGGAATAGCGGGGGTGAGAGAGACTCCCCTGCCCTTCGACGAACAGCACGTCGTTATGTTGATGCTCAAGAATCAGCTTCTCGACGGCCCCGCTAACAAAGTCGGAGACCACGCAATCAATCGGCGAGCCATCCCCTTCGACCATAATGCCGGTTTGACCCGTGGCGATGAATTTCGCTTTCACGCCTTGTGCCTTCATAGCGTTGGTGAGTTCCAAGGCCACAAGCATTTTGCCGACGCTGCAATCCTGGCCGACGGTATGAATTCGGAGGCATTCTTCGCGAATGTTGAGCCGATGAGACACGTCACACTCACTGTTCTTGCGCACGTCGATGATTTGCACCCCTTTTTCCGCGGCAGCTTTGGAAAA
>JBGTMM010000252.1:0-2878 GCA_041743635.1 Bythopirellula sp. | reverse complement strand
CTCGTTTTTCGGGATGGTGCCTTCCTGTGATCGCTGCCTTTGCCATGTTTTCGGCGGCTCAGGGAGCGCCGGTGACGTTTCGCTTTGAGGCGGAAGTGGCTAGCGTTCTTTCAACCAACGGAGGCGCAAGCCTTCCATTCTCGACCTCTCCCGGCGACCGTCTTGTCACGACTTTTACATTCGAGCCTGCTGCCGGCGGCCCTCAGTTTCCGCAATCAGGTACGCTTCGTTTCGACATCGCAGGACACGCCGTAGAAGTACTCGAATATATGATCGAAGTACGAGATGAGTCTGCTCCGAACGCCGCTCCCATAACCGGCTCAATTGCCGATCCACTTAATCATCCAATCGTTGATCAAGGTCCTGGCAACAGCGACAACATCTTTCTCTTATGCGGTTCTTCGCAAGGACTTTATTGTGGGACAGTGGTTGGGCACACTGAGTTGGGTGTGCGACCCGTGGTGGTTTTTTCAACAGATGCTAATGTTCTCGACTCCAGCGACCTCACCGCTGATTTGACGATTTGGAATAGTTTCTCGTTCCGCGAACTTTCGCTTTCTTTCGCCAATCCTAACTCTGGCGGAGAAACCTACGTCGGCGCTTACATTGGTGACGTCGAGCAAATTCCAGAATTTGGAACACTATCAATGGCATTTTCTGCCATCATTTCTTCAATGTTTCGCCGACTTCGCGTTTTGTGACGCTGGCATCACGCAGCTATTTGATCTTGCATTCAGTTGGCGATCAAACGATTAAAATTCTCTATTTAGAGCCTTACCTTACCAAGGAGGACATGTTCAATGGCTAAACGTAGTATTTTGCAGCGGATTAGTGCTTTTTTGGGTCATAACAACAAGTCGGGGCGGTCTGCTAAATTCAATCGGCAGCTAAAATTCGAATCGCTTGAAGATCGGCGTCTGTTGGCGATTATGTGGACTAATCAGGGATCTCCCAGTAACGACTCAGATAACTTCGCAGCGGTATATGGAGCCAGCACAGCGGGCATTGCACGTGAGCTTATAGCTCGTGCGATCGACGATTGGGAAGCGGTGATTCCTGACTTCAGGTATGACACTGATAACAATCCCGCCACAAATAACACCTATAATCTGACTGTTAACGCCGCAGTTTTCACTGGTACAATACGCGGCAGTACGCAGTTTCCATCATTGAACACCGCAGGTGTTCCGACCGCGACAACCATCACCATGGATGACAATGGAGGTGGTGGGGGCTGGTTCTTTGACCAAACTCCGTTGGATGACGCCGAGTTCACAGCAGTTGCCAATTCTGCTTCGAACAATGCTGGAAATGCATTTCAAGCAAGCTTCGTGGATGTCACGACGGGCGGCACAAAATACAACGATTACTATCGAACCATTGTCCATGAAATCGGTCACGCGTTGGGACTCTATACAGTTTCTGGTCAGCGTCTCTTCAATTTGACGACTGCGGCCGGTGTTGATCAGGTAGATGGCACGTCTGCTCTTAGGCAGTTCCGCAATACGGCAGGTCAGTTCGGAGTGACGGCGACGTTTACCACCAATGGAGGTGGCCACATCTATGAAGGGCCTGCAAGTCCGAGCTTTCCGACGGCTCCTACCCATCCAAATGACCTGATGAACGCTGGACGTACCGTGCCACCACCAGGCGGCAACCCCCTCCCGACAACTAGGCAATGGATCAGCGACCTCAACGTACAAATTCTCGCCGACGCCTACGGCTACTCGGTGACCCTCCCCAGTACATTCAACACGGCCCACGCCACGCTTGATTCGCAGACGGGTACGCTGCTCGTGCAAGGCCGCAATAATAGTTTGAACGACACGATTAACGTCGATGTCGTCGGCTCGAATATTCGCGTGCGAGTCAACGGCACTACCGAGCTTGTTCCACAGGCCAGCGTGCGTCAAATCATCATCGCCGGAAACGGCGGGACCGATACTGTCACCGTCGCAACGGCGCTTGCGCCGCTGCGTAAGGATGTGCAATACGTTGTGAGCAGCAACCAAGACTCCGCCGTCGCCGGAACCCTCGGCGATGGGATTGTTGATCTCGATATCGCAGTCCCTGGACGCCAGGTGGCACTGCGGGCTGCGATTGTGGACGCCAACGGCACGGCAGGGGGTGCGGCGCGCGGCATTTATGTCCCGCGTGGCACCTACAACCTCACGCTCACCGGCACGGGCGGCGCAGCGCAGGGCGACATCGACATCACCGGCAATGTCACCCTCGTCGGCGCGGGGGCGGGGGCTACGATCATCAATGCCGGCGGGGCCACGGGCATCAACGACCGCATCTTCGAGGTCGCCGGTGCTGGCCGTTCGCTTAATGCCTCGCGTATGACGCTGACCGGCGGCAATGCGGTACTAACCGGGCCTGGCGGGGGAGCGATTTTCGTCGATGCAGCCGCCGCGGCCACTCTCAACCAGGTCGCCATCGTGGGCAATAGCACGACTGAGAGCGGGGGAGGGATTCGCGTCCGAGGCGTCGGCACGCAGCTGACTCTCAACAATTCGGTTATCGCACACAACACAGCCACCTGGGCTGGTGGAGGAATGACCGTGGGGCAAGAGAATTCGTCCGTCGTCACGATTGGTTCGACCGTGTTTGCGAAGAATGTAAGCAACAGCGCGATACCCAATCCGCCTCACCATAATTTCTACTCCGATGCGCAGATCACCAATCAAGGCTACAATCTGGTGGATAGCGACCCCTACGATTTCTTCACCGCGACGACTGATCACGTGGGCAGTGTCGACTATGTCGTCACCAGCGTCCTCGATTCGTTTGATGCCAACCGAACGACCGACGTGGTCGAACGTTCTCTCCGCGAAGCGATCGATCTGGCCAATATGAACGACGACATGCTCGAAGA
>JBGTMM010000251.1:0-2514 GCA_041743635.1 Bythopirellula sp. | reverse complement strand
AGTCATAAATACCTTCTCCAGGACACGCCTCGACGATCTTTAGAATCCGCCGGGCATGTCCCTCAGGATTTCGCGGTGTCGACCAAATCCACATTTGGCAATCGCTGTGACCAAAGCTACAGCGAATTCTGCCATAGGCGTGACCGTTCGATTTTGTAAACGCCCAGCCTTGCTCCTCGGCATACTTCAAAGCCTCGCGGATGTGCTTATTCGGGTGCATGCCAAAATCCGCATGGTGATTTCCTTATTGAGCATCCTCATCATTATAGCCTGTTCCATAATTTAGTGGAGGGATTTCGTTCGGGGTGTGAATTACGTAAACTGATCCGCTCCCTGGCCCCCGACCCCCAGCCCCCAGCCCCCATGCCCCACATCAGTGCCTTCAGCGGTATCCGCTACGACCTCGCCCAAGTTGGTTCGCTCAGCAATGTGATCGCTCCGCCGTATGACGTGATCGACGGCCAGTTGCAACAGCAGCTCTACGATCTTCATCCCGCCAATTGCGTGCGAATCATCCTGGGGCAAGACCATGACGCCGACGACGACACCAACAACCGTTACACCCGCGCGGCGAAGACCATGCGGAATTGGCTTCGTGAAGGGGTGCTGTTTACCGAAGGGGAGTCCGCGATCTATGTCTACCATCAAGTGTTCACCGAGCGCGGCCAGGAATTTACGCGGCGTGGGTTCATGTGCCGAGTGCGCTTGGAACGCTTCGGCGAAGGGAACATTTATCCCCATGAAGAGACCCATGGCGGCGCGAAGGCTGATCGGCTCAAACTATGGAAAGCCTTGAAGGCCAATTGCAGCCAGATTTTTGGACTCTATCCCGACGACGAGAACGTTGCACAGAACATCCTGGAACGAGCGGTCATGGGCGTGGCTCCCCTCGAAGCGACCGACCATTTGGGCGTTTTACATCGCATCTGGCCAGTGGTCGACATTCACGTTAGCACCCAAGTAAGCGGCGCAATGGGCGGGCTCCCCGTCTACATCGCCGATGGGCATCACCGCTATGAGACCGCGTGCAACTATCGTGACGAACTGGCCGCCGAGATGGCCGCACGTGGCGAGCACCTTGATGCGGAGCATCCGGCGAACTTTGTGATGATGATGTGCGTATCGATGAGCGATCCCGGCATGATCGTGTTGCCGACGCACCGGTTATTTCGTGGCTTGCCACCGATAACGGCGGACGAGTTGAAAGAAAAGCTGGAAAGCTGTTTTGACTTTGAAGCAGCGGGCACGGGCGCAGAGCGTGCCCCGGGTCTTTGGGAAGAAATCGAAATCGAGGGCAGACAAGGCACCTTGGTATTCTTCACCGCCGCGGATCAAACTTGGACCGTGGCACGCCTGAACACTGCGGGCGAGAAAAAAATGGCCCAGGTTGCCTCCGACCATTGCCCCGAATGGCAAGGCTTGGGGGTGAGCATTTTACATCGGCTCGTCATTGATACGCTTCTCGACAAGACCAATCTGCCGGCGCCCAAGTACGTGCGCGCCATCGAAGAAGTGGTCGAAGGCTTGCGGCGTGGCGACTCGACGGGCCGGGACCATACGGGCCAACAAGGCAGCGGCGGCCGTTTTGAACTCGCCGCGATGGTCATGCCGGCCACGGTCGAACACATCCGCGCTATCTCAAACGCCAACGAGCGGATGCCGGCCAAGAGCACCTATTTTTATCCCAAGCTCTTAAGCGGGTTGTTGTTCAATCCACTGGAGTAGCGTGTCATCCCGAGGGAGGCTTGCCGACCGAGGGATCTGGGTTCATCCCGTATACGTTTTCTGGTCCGTGTGATGGTTGAACCCAGATTCCTCTGGTCGTAAACTCCCATCGGAATGACACTTCTCCCGTTTCACGTGGAACGACTCTATCAGATTCCTGCTAGCGACGACTTGGTAATTTGCGTGTTTCACGTGGAACGCGTTGACTGGATCGAATGTTTCACGTGAAACGACTTCTGAGGTCCAACCGCGCCGATAACATTCTCAATGGTTGGCGATTACGCTAGCGCATCCGGCACGCTGAAGCGTGCCTCGCCATATTCTGAATTCCGCACTCCGAAATCCGAATTCCGAAATCGCCATGGGTCGCGTCATTTGCATTGCCAATCAGAAGGGGGGGGTGGGCAAAACGACCACGGCTCTCAATTTGGCGGCGCTGCTGGCAATCGCGGGACAACGGACGCTGCTTGTTGACTTGGATCCGCAATGCAACGCGACGAGCGGCTTGGGGCATCGGCCCACCGAGCGGCATGCCTTGATCGATTGCCGGCCGTTGCGGGAATCGTTCGTCGCCACAACACAAGAGAATTTGTCGCTACTCCCGGGGGCTCGCAGTTTTCAAGATGTCGATGCCTTGGCCCACTCGTCGGAGAGTCAATCAACAATGCTCTCCACCCATTTGGCGGGGAGTTTGGGATCGTTCGATACCGTGCTCATCGACTGTCCACCCTCGCTGGGCTTGCTCACGGTCAACGGGCTGGCCTGCGCCGACGGGGTGATCATCCCGAC
>JBGTMM010000250.1:0-7701 GCA_041743635.1 Bythopirellula sp. | reverse complement strand
ACGGTGAAACTTAATGGCGGCGGCGTACTGGTGAACAGCCCCACGGTGTCGATCTCCGACAAGTACAGTTACGTCGCCGAGGTGAGACTGCGCGGCGAGAACGTTAAATTCTCGCAGGCGCGTTTGCGGATTGATTTTTGCGACGAACAGCGCACGGTGCTGGAATCTTCCACAAGCCCTTGGTTTCGTAATACCGACGACTGGCAACAGGTTTCCATTGGTCCGATAAATATCACGCACCCTGACGTGCGGCATGCGATCATCACGTTAGTGGTCGAAGAGGGCGAGCACGTCGATCTGAACGGTACGTTCTCGATCTGCGATGTTTGGCTGGCCCGGCTGCCGCGGATGATTGTCACGACAAATAGCCCCTTCAACGTGTACGATAACCCCGAGAAGGTGGTCGTCACCTGCGAACTTTCAGGCATCCGCGAGCAGAACCCCGACATTCGCTTTCAACTCTTGGATGCGGGCAGCACGAAACTCGACGACAATACAGTGCAGTTGCAAGGGACGTTAATCACGGAAAAACTCAGCAATGCTTCCGACATGATCAATAGAGATCGCAACGCTTTACGGCCCGCGGGGTACTCAGGAAGCACGACTTGGCAGCCACCGATCAAAGACTATGGTTTCTATCGCGTAATCGTTTCCATGCAAACTCCGCAAGGAACGCTTGACGATCGAGAAATATCGATTGCCGTTGTGCCGCCTATGGAAACAGCCGCGCGGGGTGAGTTCGGCTGGTCGCTCGCGGGGGACGATTTGCCGCTTAACTTTGAGCAGCTCAACCTGCTCTTGCCTTGGACCGGCGTGAGTTGGGTCAAACTTCCCGTATGGTATGGTGCTACTGAAATCGAACGTGGCGAAGAATTGGTGATGTTCACGGAGCAACTTGCCGCCAAAAATATCGACGTGGTGGGCGTATTGGATCACCCTCCCGCGGGTTTGGATTTTGGCAAACAGATCGCTGCCGACGCGAGCATCGCGGACTTGCTCTCGAACGTCGACTCGTCGGTATGGCTACCGTCACTCGACGAGGTGCTGACGCGATTGTCGTTGCGGGTGCGGTGGTGGCAATTGGGGACGGATGACGACACCAGCTACGCTCATTTTCCGAACGGCGAAAAAGAAGTTCAGGAGCTGCGCGATATGCTCTTCCGCTTTGGCCAGGACGTGAGCCTGGGCTTAGGCTGGCCTTGGCTCGAAGCGGCTCCGACCCAAGCCAGGGCCACCTGGGACTTCGAGCAGATGTCGGCCGACCCACCTTTGACGGGTGATGAGTTGGCGAATTACTTGAAATTGCCGCCGCGCGAGGGTGTGGTGCGTTGGACGTCGGTCGAGCCGTTGCCCCGAGGAGTCTACGACCTCGAAACGCGAACTCAGGATCTCGTGCAGCAGATGATCTCGGCGAAGATCAACGGGGCAAGCGCTATTTTTGCCGTCAAGCCTTTTGATGACGAAGCGGGGTTGATGACCAACGTCGGAACGCCGAGTGATCTGCTGCTCCCTTGGCGGACAACGGCCTCGCTGTTGAGTGGCACCGAATATCTCGGCAGTATTCCCTTGCCGGGCGGTAGCGAAAATCGACTGTTCCAAGCAGCCGATGGCACGGCCGTGATGGTCCTTTGGAATCAGCGCCCGCGGCAAGAAACCGTTTATTTGGGTGACACGATCAGCGTCATTGACGTGTGGGGACGCTGCGAGACACCGCTTGTCAAAGAGAATCGGCATGTGATTGAAGTGACGCCACTTCCCAAATTTGTCCTGGGATTGAACGGCTCGGTTGCGCGGATGGGGATGGGGGCGAAGCTCGCCCAGACGGATATTCCTAGCGTGTTTGGGCTAGCCCATGGCAACAGCATTGAGATTGAAAACACCTTTCCCCAGGGCATCGGCGGCACGGTGAAAGTCTTGGCGCCCGAGGACTGGCAGATTGTGCCCGATAAAATCGATTTCAAACTTGCGGTCGGGGAGCGAGTGAAGCGACCTTTTCAAATGTTTATGCCTATTGACGCCACCAGCGGCAGCACGCCGATTCGCATCGATTTCGACGTCGCCGCGGAAAAGCCATATCGTTTCAGCGTCTATCGGGAAGTGAATGTCGGGGATAAAGATATTGAGCTGGAACTCAACACCCGCTTGCAAGAGGACGGCTCGCTCGATGTCGAGCAGCGCATGTTTAATCACGGGGACCAGCCGGTCGACTTTAAATGCTTGCTTTACGCCCCTGGTCGCCGTCAGCAACGGATGCAGGTGTTCCAACTGACGAACATTTGGGATCCCAAGACTTATACCTACGTTGATGGCGAGGAACTGCTGGGCGAAGAACTCTTGTTAAAGGTGGAAGAGCAGGGGGGCCTACGCCGAGTCTTTAATCACCGCATCACGGTCGAGCAATAGCAGACCGTTGGCGGCTTGTCACTCACTCGCCGAACAACTACCATTCGGTTGCAATTCCACACTCTCCAAACTTCCAGGATTCCCATGGCTACGGTTGGCACTGTCGCGGAATGTCTCGAACAATTTGCCCCCGCGAAATTAGCGGAAGAGTGGGACAACGTCGGCCTGTTGGTGGGAGATCGTGCGTGGCCTGTCGAGCGGGTGATGACTTGTCTGACGATCACTCCCGTCACCGCGGCCGAAGCGATTGAAGGTCGCGCCAATCTGATCGTCACGCACCACCCGTTGCCGTTCCACCCGCTCAAATCCATCACAACCGATAGTACGGCGGGACGGTTATTGCTCGAGCTGATTACGGCGCGGATCGCCGTTTGCAGCCCTCACACGGCGTTCGATTCGGCGCGGGCCGGGATCAATCAGCATCTGGCGATTGGCTTGGGTCTGCACGAAATTGCTCCGCTCGTTGTCAACGACGGCGTGGACACTGACGTGGGGATCGGACGGTGCGGCACGCTGGGCGAAGATGTCACGCTCAAGGAAGTTGTTGACCGCGTGAAAAATTTTCTGGGTATTCAAAAGCTCCAAGTGGTCGGACGTGAAGAGCAACAGGTCAATCGCGTCGCGATAGTATGTGGCAGCGGTGGTTCGTTTTTGGAAACGGCGATCGCGCGCGGCTGCGATTGCCTCATCACGGGTGAAACGACCTACCACACCTGCCTGGAAGCCGACGCCCGCAATGTGGCTTTGGTGCTGCCGGGCCATTATGCCAGCGAACGCTTCGCGCTGTTGTCGCTAGCGGATTACTTGGGAGACCTGCTCGCCGGAGTGACAGTTTGGGCCAGCCGCAACGAATGCGACCCCGTGCGTAGGATGTAAGTCCTTCCAGAGTGGCCGCTTAACACCCGTTTGTGGCTTTGTCGAGTAGGTTTCGGTCGATTGACCGTGTATCAGTTCCACTTAGAATTGACGGTTCGCGCCTGCGAAAGGAAGTATTAAGCATCGGTCCGAAAATTGTTGAAAACCAACGTGACCGCCCATAACTCGACGGAGTTCCCGCCTATCATGAGCCTTACCCACCGCAGTCTCCAATGCGACAATCGTCCCTGCCGCTTCCTGGCCGCATTGCCCGTTTTTAATGAAGTTGGTCACGTCACCGAGGTGCTTGATGAAGTTGTGAAATACGCCGCTGATGTGTTGGTTGTGGATGACGGATCGACCGATGGCACGCGCGAATTGGTCACTCAGCGCAGCGACGTGAAGCTGGTGTTGCACGATAACAACCGCGGCTACGGCGCGGCGCTAAAGACGGCCTTCGATTACGCCCTCGAGCATCACTATGAATTGGTGGTCACGATTGATTGCGACGGCCAGCACGAGCCCCAACGTATCTGCAACCTCGCGGAGGCGTGTCGGCATTTCGATATCGCCTCGGGCAGCCGGTATTTGGAAACGCCTGCATCGATCGAGCAGGTTCCCAGCGACCGCTTGACCATCAATCGTACGATTACCCAAGAGCTCAATGAACAGTTGGGTTTGAATCTCACCGACGCCTTCTGTGGTTTCAAGGCCTATCGCACCACCGCTTTGGCGAAATTGAAGCTGACCGAAACCGGGTACGCGATGCCATTGGAGTTGTGGGTGCAGGCGGCTTGGCATGCACTACGCATCACTGAAGTTTCGGTCCCGCTGATTTACTTGGATGAAAAGCGGAGCTTCGGCGGCGCGCTCGATGCCGCCGATCTGCGGCTCAAATACTACCGCGAGGTGATCGACCGCGCGGTAGCAGCTTGTGGTCCCGTGCGATCCGTGACGACCAACGCTTCCGTGCCAGATTTCTGTGTGCAGCCCTGTCTATGACCCCAGCGGTCGTTAAGCCGAGATTTCGCGCGCCGCAAGGTGATGGGGAAGTGTTTTGCGTTCCCGCAGCCGAGGAGTTGCCGGCGCTGGTGACCGGCAATCGTCAGCCTCATGAACTCGCGCAGGTGGATTGGTTCGGTCGATCACTGGCCGAGATTGCCGAATCTGCGCGGCAAGCCTTTATGGCAGAAGCCTTCGCTTACACTCGGCAATATGCCGACGTCAGCCATACGCCAAACGCCGATAAGCCGCTCATTCTCACGGGGCATCAACCGGAGCTGTTTCATCCGGGGGTGTGGCTCAAGAATTTTGAGGCAGCGCGGTTGGCCGCCACCTGCGGCGGCACGGCGATCAGTCTCATTATCGACAGCGATCTGTGCCGCGCGCCTTCGATTCGTGTACCCACGGGTACCGTGACCGATTTGCAAACCGTAATGTTACCATTCGATCAAGCGGCGGCTGAGACGCCGTTTGAGGAGCGGTTGATTGCGGATCGTTCGTTATGGGAATCTTTCGGCACGCGCGTGACTCAGCAAATCGCTCCGCTAGTGGCCAATCCGTTGATTCGTGATTGGTGGCCACGGGTAGTGGCGGCGAGCAAGTCGAACGAGCATTTTGGTCAAGCCCTTTCGCAGTCACGGCATCAGTTGGAACACGAATGGGGGTCGCGCAGCCTTGAGTTGCCGCAATCGCACGTATGTCGAAGCGAGGGGTTTCGCTTGTTTGCTTTACAGTTGTTGGGACGGGCTGCCGAGTTTCGGGCATCCTACAACGCAGCGCTGGCCGACTATCGCGTGGCACACCGCTTGAAAAATCATGCCCAACCGGTGCCCGATCTGGTGGCAAACGAGGATTGGGTCGAAACGCCGTTCTGGTTGTGGAGCACAGCCGACCCCGTTCGCCGCGGAGTTTTCGTGCGACACGTAAGAAAGGAGCTGGAAATCACCGATCGCAACAAGTTCTCCTGCTTGATTCCCTCCGACGCCGCGTTGGTCTTGGAAAAACTCGCTGAATTGGAAGCCCAAGGGATCAAGCTCCGCACCCGCGCGTTGGCCACGACCTTGTTCGCGAGACTGCTGTTGGCTGACGTGTTTATTCACGGGATTGGGGGAGCTAAATACGATCAGGTCACCGATGCGATCTGCGCTTCTTTCTTCGGGTTGAAGTTGCCCGCATATGCCACGATTTCGGGGACGTTACGGCTACCGATAGCTGGCCCCGCACCACCGTCGATCTCCGTGCGAGAACTAAAACAGCAATTGCGAGCGATTCGCTTCCATCCGGAGCGCTTCGTCGACGATATGCAAGTTCCCGCCGCGGAAGTGTCTCATGTCACGGAAGCAATCGCCAAAAAACAATTATGGATTCACACAAATAAAACTCCCGAGAACGCCGCTCAGCGGCATCAAGCCATTGTCGCCAGCAATGATGAGTTGCAATCTTTACTTAACAACCGCCAGCAATTCCTCGAGAAGCAAATCGTGACCGCTAAGCTGGCGGCGAGTGCGGAGTCCTGGCGCACCTCACGCGAGTATGCCTACTGTCTGTTCCCTTGTCAGGAGTTGCAAAATTTCTTTCGTGTCTAGAAACCTTGTCAGTCGCAAGCAGGTCCCTGCTAGATTTCACGCGCTCAATCGTTTAAGTTACAAATAGACATGAAGTTCGTGTGGCCTGCGGGGGCGACCGCACACGGCGTCCTGCCTGTTCGAGGACGTTTGTCTGTCAATACTTACTCGCGTAGGATTGGCGCAGCGGAAAGGAAGGCCGGTATGCACCAACACTTGAGTCGCGTGTCGCCGCGGATTGCCTTGGCAGCGCCTATTGAAGCGGTGCCGATTAAAGAACGTGCGCATGCCAAAGGTAACGGCGCAGTTGTAGAACACGTTCGGGCTTCGCGAGCTGCTCTGATGCCCCGTTCAAATCCCGTACTGCGGGAGATCGATCTCCACACACAGATTGTTGTCGGCAATGCGGGTGACCATCCTCGGGCACTCGCGCTTTTGTTGCAACATTACCAAGCTCCTTTGGCCGAAGACTTCCAGAGCCGCCTTGATGATCCCTCCTACGAACCTACCGACCGCATGTTGGTTGTGCGTCGCGGCGAGTTGATTGGCCAAATGCAGCTTTCACGACAATCGGCCTGGTTCGATCGCGAACGAATACCCACGGCCACCGTCCGCGACGGGGTGATTCTTCCCGAGATGAATCCCGCAGGATTGATGGAACCTTTGCTGGAAACCGCCGAGTCGACGGCCCTTACCGAAGGCGCCATTTTGGCAATCGCTCGGCCGGAGCAACCAGAACACTTTGCTGGGCGAGGTTGGAGCACATGCCGCTCACAGGGGCATACCCAAGCCGACACTCGCGCCCTGCTCGCCCACATCACCGCGCAGCTTGCCACGCGACAGTCTCGCCACGCACACATTGAGATTCGCACTTGGCGGCATTTTGAACTCGAAGCGATTCAGCCCGTCTACGAACAAGTGGCCACCGCGATGTGGGGCACCTTGCACCGCAGCGATGATGCGTGGCGTTGGCTCGTGGGTCGCAAAGCGCACGATCAAATTCTCATCGCGGTGGACCACAAAGAGGGCGAAGCCAAGGAAGCAGAGAAATTGCACGTTGTCGGTTATGCGGTGGTGCGAGATTCTTGCATAGTCGAGATGATCACCTTGCCTGGATATTCTGCCGTGCGACCCCTATTGATGGCGCGAGCCTGCCGCGACGCCATCGATCGCGATCATCATTTTATTTCCCTCCACACGCCGCCGACCGACTCGATGCATGAATTTTTAGCGACCGCCGGCGGGAGTTGGCTCACCAGCGCTCCGCATGGGGGAGAGTGGATGCACAAACTCTTGTCGCCGGAGAAATGGGTCGAACGGCTTTATCCCCAGCTTTATCGCCGCGCGCGGGAAGCGGGAATTCCACGTCCCTTGGAAATTGACTTTGCGGTGGGAGACAGCCGCTATCGGTTCCTGTTCACGCGGCGAAGCGTGCGGCTCGAACAAGCCCTGCCCGCGGCACCCGTCGATGCGACCTGCGATTTGTTGACCTTCCAGAATTTGCTCACGAGCAATCTTGCCTGGCCCGTGGCCCTGGAGCGTGGGCTGCTGCAAGTGGCCGACCCCCAGAAGGCCGCCGTCTTGGCCGCCCTTTTCCCGCCGCGACTATTCTGGCAATCCCCGTTTGAACTGCTCCGGCTGTAGCTACAATGGACGTTTGAGAGCGCTCACCCTTTTCACTCCTCACGACCGCTCTTAAAAATGGGAATGCGGTCCGATGTTAGTGCCCGTCAGTTGCGATGCGCCCTTGTATCACCTACCGTTCGCCACGGTCGGTTTGATCGTGACGAACATCGTAGTCTTCGTGGCGATGCTCACCGGAGCGGTCAATCCGCTTGATGGCTGGGTGCTGATGTACGGCCAGGGGATGCACCCC